>NZ_OW969598.1:1800000-2024518 GCF_943181435.1 Neisseria sp. Marseille-Q6792 | reverse complement strand
CGACGAAGCCGCAGACAGTACAAATAGTACGGAACCGATTCACTTGGTGCTTCAGCACCTTAGAGAATCGTTCTCTTTGAGCTAAGGCGAGGCAACGCCGTACTGGTTTTTGTTAATCCACTATATTAAAATCTCGGCACACACGCCGCAAACACCGGTACGCAAAAATGCCGTCTGAAAGATGTTCAGACGGCATTTCTCAAGAAAAAGATTATTCGTCCGCCCTATATCCGTACACCGCAAAAAACACGATATACAGGTAACAGATAACGGAAACGACAAACGAAGACATCAGGGTGTAAGTATCCGCCGCCCAACCTTGAATCACCGGCACGACCGCACCGCCGACAATCGCGGTACACAGCACACCGGAAGCCGCGTTGGTAAATTTGCCCAACCCTTTGGTTGCTAAAGAGAAAATCGTCGGGAACATAATCGAGTTGAAAAAACCGATGGCAAGCAGCGACCACATCGCCACATCCGCATTGCCGCTACCCGTCACCATCGCGACGGCAAGCAGTATGACCGCAGCCGATGCGTTAAACGCCAGATAGCGGTTGGGCGCGAATTTCGCCATCACCGCCGAACCGAGGAAACGTCCGACCATCGCGCCGCCCCAATAGAACGACAGGTAATGCGCGGCAGAAGCATGATCCAGCCCTTTCAGATAACCCAATACGTTGACCATCAGCGAACCGATAGACACCTCCGCGCCGACATAGCAGAAAATGCCTGCCGCACCGAACACGAGATGTTTGTATTGCCATACGCCGGTTTTGCCGTCGTGGTTGTGCGCGCTTTCCTCAGCGGCAATTTTTTGCGCGTCGGGCAGCCGGATCATTTTCACGAAAACGGCAAGGATAATCAGCAGCCCCGCCAGTCCCAAATAGGGAATCTGTACGGAAGAAATCTGTTCCGCCTTACTGACGGTTTGGGTTGCGTCCGCCAGAATCAGGAACGCGCCGATTTGAGGCGCAATGGTCGTACCCAAAGAATTGAACGCCTGAACCAGCGTCAGCGTTGCCGATTCCTTGCCGGGTTTCGCCAGCAGGGTAACATAAGGATTACCGGCGACCTGAAGCAGCGTTACGCCGGAAGCCAAAATAAACAACGCGCCCAAAAATACCGCATAAGAATGGCTGCCCGCAGCAGGATAAAACAACAGGCATCCGACCGCCGTCAGCAGAAAGCCGCCGATAACGCCGTTTTTATAACCGATTTTGCCCACCAGCGTACCCATGGGAATCGACATCACCGCATAGGCGGTAAAGAAACAGAATTGAATCAGCATCGCCTGAACGTAAGTCAGGTCGAAAATTTCTTTCAAATGAGGGATAAGGATGTCGTTCATGCAGGTAATAAAACCCATCATGAAGAACAGCGTGGTCAAGACGACCAACGGGGACGTATGGTTGTTTTGTGATTGCGCAGACATGATTTGCCTTTCATTTTATTGGAATACATTACACGGTTCGGACGGCAAAAATTGACATTCTTCAAGGGCGGCGTGAATCATACTGACATTTCACAAATTTGCAAGCCGTCGGCATATCCTTGCCGGACAACATCCGCTATTATCCCGACAAGCACGCCGACGCTGTATTTTTTCAATCCTCATTTTGATTTATCACAAACCGTACATGACCGTTTTTTCCGCCTACGCCGCACTCGCCTTTTCCGCCTTCACTTCCGCCACCCTCCTGCCCGGCACATCGGAAGCCGCCTTTGCCCTATTCGTCCACCGCTTTTCCGAACATGCATACGGCGCATGGCTGTGCGCCGGCCTTGCCAACGGATTGGGCAGTATGGTTTCCTATTGGATGGGGCGTTTGCTGCCTTCCCGAAAAATGCCGTCTGAAAAAACAATCAGGATAATGAAGCGTTACGGCGTATGGCTGCTTGCGTTTGCCTGGCTGCCCGTCATCGGCGACGCACTGCCGCTTGCCGCTGGCTGGCTGCGGTTGAATCCGTGGACAAGCGGGCTGATGCTGGTTATCGGCAAAACGGCGCGTTACGCCTTCATTCTGTGGGGAATGCAATATTACGCCGCCTGAACCATACGTTATAATGCCGAACACACAAACCCACCGTATAAAAAAATGAACAGACACATCCGCCAAGAAATTTTCGAACGCTTCCGCGCCGCCAACCCCCATCCGACCACCGAGCTGAATTTCAACTCCCCTTTCGAGCTTTTAATCGCCGTTTTACTGTCGGCGCAGGCGACTGATGTCGGCGTGAACAAGGCGACGGCGAAACTGTTTCCGGTTGCCGATACGCCGCAGGCGATGCTGGATTTGGGCTTGGACGGCGTGATGGAATACACGAAAACCATCGGGTTATATAAAACCAAGTCCAAGCACATCATGCAGACCTGCCGCATCCTGCTGGAAAAATACAACGGCGAAGTGCCGGAAGACCGCGAGGCTTTGGAATCGTTGCCGGGCGTGGGGCGCAAAACGGCAAACGTGGTATTGAACACGGCGTTCGGCCATCCCGTCATGGCGGTCGATACGCATATTTTCCGCGTGTCCAACCGAACCAAAATCGCACCCGGAAAAGACGTTCGCGAAGTCGAAGACAAACTGATGCGCTTCATTCCTAAAGAGTTCCTGATGGACGCGCACCACTGGCTCATCCTGCACGGACGCTACACCTGCAAGGCACTCAAACCGCAATGCCAAACCTGCATCATCAACGACCTGTGCGAATATCCCGCCAAAGCCTGACCGCCACCGCCCTTCAAAATGAAATGCTTGAAAATTCGGACGGACGTTGTAGAATTTCATCCCATGCCGTCTGAAGCTGACAAAATGCGCTTCAGACGGCATTGAAGTCAATATCGGCACAACACAAAGGACGAAACGTGTTCAAAAAATACCAATACCTCGCTTTGGCAGCACTGTGTGCCGCCTCGCTGGCAGGCTGCGACAAGGCAGGCAGCTTTTTCGGTGCGGACAAAAAAGAAGCATCCTTCGTAGAACGCATCGAACACACCAAAGACGACGGCAGCGTCAGTATGCTGCTGCCCGACTTTGCCCAACTGGTTCAAAGTGAAGGTCCGGCAGTCGTCAATATTCAGGCAGCCCCCGCCCCGCGCACCCAAAACGGCAGCGGCAATGCCGAAAACGATTCCGACCCGATTGCCGACAACGACCCGTTCTACGAATTTTTCAAACGCCTCGTCCCGAATATGCCCGAAATCCCCCAAGAAGAAGCAGATGACGGTGGATTGAACTTCGGCTCCGGCTTCATCATCAGCAAAGACGGCTACATCCTGACCAATACGCACGTCGTTACCGGCATGGGCAGCATCAAAGTCCTGCTTAACGACAAGCGCGAATATACCGCCAAGCTCATCGGCTCGGATGTCCAATCCGATGTCGCCCTTCTGAAAATCGATGCAACGGAAGAGCTGCCCGTCGTCAAAATCGGCAATCCCAAAGATTTGAAACCCGGCGAATGGGTAGCCGCCATCGGCGCACCCTTCGGCTTCGACAACAGCGTTACCTCCGGCATCGTCTCCGCCAAAGGCAGAAGCCTGCCCAACGAAAGCTACACACCCTTCATCCAAACCGATGTCGCCATCAATCCGGGCAACTCCGGTGGCCCGCTGTTCAACCTGAAAGGACAGGTCGTCGGCATCAACTCGCAAATATACAGCCGCAGCGGCGGATTTATGGGCATTTCCTTCGCCATCCCGATTGACGTTGCCATGAATGTTGCCGAACAACTGAAAAACACCGGCAAAGTCCAACGCGGGCAACTGGGCGTGATTATTCAAGAAGTATCCTACGGTTTGGCACAGTCCTTCGGTCTGGATAAAGCCAGCGGCGCATTGATTACCAAAATCCTTCCCGGCAGCCCCGCAGAACGTGCAGGCTTGCAGGCAGGCGACATCATACGCAGTCTCAACGGAGAAGAAATACGTTCTTCTGGAGACCTTCCCGTTATGGTCGGTGCCATTACACCAGGAAAAGAAGTCAGCCTCGGCGTATGGCGCAAAGGCGAAGAAATTACAATTAAAGTCAAGCTGGGCAACGCCGCCGAGCATACCGGCGCATCATCCAAAACAGATGAAGCCCCCTACACCGAACAGCAATCCGGTACGTTCTCGGTCGAATCCGCAGGCATTACCCTTCAGACACATACCGACAGCAGCGGCGGACACCTCGTCGTCGTACGGGTTTCCGACGCGGCAGAACGCGCAGGCTTGAGGCGCGGCGACGAAATTCTTGCCGTCGGGCAAGTCCCCGTCAATGACGAAGACGGTTTCCGTAAAGCTATGGACAAGGCAGGCAAAAACGTCCCCCTGCTGGTCATGCGCCGTGGCAACACGCTGTTTATCGCATTAAACCTGCAATAACACACATAATTTAACCAAAATATTTTTTAAATGATAAAATGCCCATCAATATCGATTAATGGGCATTTTAAAAAATCGGTTGTTTGATTTTAAACAAATATTTTTACGACAAAATATTTCCGCCCATTTTGCCAACAAAACCCAAACCGGAGGCGGACAGATACCCTCCCATCCGGACGCTTATACCTCACAAACCATGCAGCTGATCGACTATTCACATTCATTTTTCTCGGTTGTGCCACCCTTTTTGGCACTGACACTTGCCGTCATTACTCGCCGCGTACTGCTGTCTTTAGGCATCGGAATTTTGGTCGGCGTTGCCTTTTTGGTCGGCGGCAACCCCGTCGACGGTCTGACACACCTGAAAGACATGGTCGTCGGCTTGGCTTGGGCAGACGGCGATTGGTCGCTGGGCAAACCAAAAATCTTGGTTTTCCTGATACTTTTGGGCATTTTCACTTCCCTGCTGACCTACTCCGGCAGCAATCAGGCGTTTGCCGACTGGGCAAAACGGCACATCAAAGGCCGGCGCGGCGCGAAAATGCTGACCGCCTGCCTTGTGTTCGTAACCTTTATCGACGACTATTTCCACAGCCTCGCCGTCGGTGCGATTGCCCGCCCCGTTACCGACAAGTTTAAAGTTTCCCGCGCCAAACTCGCCTACATCCTCGACTCCACTGCCGCGCCTATGTGCGTGCTGATGCCCGTTTCAAGTTGGGGCGCGTCGATTATCGCGACACTTGCCGGATTGCTCGTTACCTACAAAATCACCGAATACACGCCGATGGGGACATTTGTCGCCATGAGCCTGATGAACTATTACGCGCTGTTTGCCCTGATTATGGTGTTCGTCGTCGCATGGTTTTCCTTCGACATCGGCTCGATGGCACGTTTCGAACAGGCCGCTTTGAACGAAACCCATGATGAAACCGCCGTTTCAGACGGCAGCCGGGGCAGGGTTTACGCATTGATTATTCCCGTTTTGGCCTTAATCGCCTCCACCGTATCCGCCATGATCTATACCGGCGCACAGGCAAGCGAAACCTTCAGCATTTTGGGGGCATTTGAAAATACGGACGTAAACACTTCGCTGGTATTCGGCGGCACTTGCGGCGTGCTTGCCGTCGTCTTTTGCACGTTCGGCACAATTAAAACCGCCGATTATCCCAAAGCCGTTTGGCAGGGTGCGAAATCTATGTTCGGCGCAATCGCCATTTTAATCCTCGCCTGGCTCATCAGTACGGTTGTCGGCGAAATGCACACCGGCGATTACCTCTCCACACTGGTTGCGGGCAACATCCATCCCGGCTTCCTGCCCGTCATCCTCTTCCTGCTCGCCAGCATAATGGCGTTTGCCACCGGCACAAGCTGGGGGACGTTCGGCATTATGCTGCCGATTGCCGCCGCCATGGCGGTCAAAGTCGAGCCCGCGCTGATTATCCCGTGTATGTCCGCAGTAATGGCGGGCGCAGTATGCGGCGACCACTGTTCGCCCATCTCCGACACGACCATCCTGTCTTCCACCGGCGCGCGCTGCAACCATATCGACCACGTTACCTCGCAACTGCCTTATGCCCTGACGGTTGCCGCCGCAGCCGCAGCCGGTTACCTCGCATTGGGTCTGACAAAATCCGCGCTGTTGGGCTTTGGCACGACCGGCATTGTATTGGCGGTGCTGATTTTTCTGTTGAAAGACAAAAAACGCACCAACGCCTGACCCCTTTCCCTGTTCAGACGGCATATGCCGTCTGAAGCTTTTTGGAGCAAACCGAAATGACTGTTCCCTGTATTCCGCGCGGCCCCGTCATGGCAGACATTGCCGCCTTCCGCCTGACCGAAGAGGAAAAGCAACGCCTTCTCGATCCCGCTGTCGGCGGAGTCATCCTGTTCCGCCGCAACTTCCAAAATATCGTACAGCTCAAAGAACTTACCGCCGAAATCAAATCCCTCCGCACACCCGAACTCATTATCGCCGTCGATCACGAAGGCGGCAGGGTTCAACGGTTTATCGAAGGCTTTACCCGCTTGCCCGCAATGAACGTCTTAGGGCAAATTTGGGACAGCGAAAGCGCATCTGCCGCCGAAACCGCAGCCCGGCAGATAGGCTGGGTTTTGGCAACCGAGCTTTCCGCCTGCGGCATCGACTTGTCCTTCACCCCCGTCTTGGATTTGGACTGGGGAAACTGCCCCGTCATCGGCAACCGCAGTTTCCACCGTAACCCCGAAGCCGTAACCCGCCTTGCCCTCGCCCTTCAAAAAGGTTTGGAAAAAGGCGGCATGAAATCATGCGGCAAACATTTTCCCGGACACGGATTTGTCGAAGGAGACAGCCATCTGGTCTTGCCGGAAGACAGGCGCAGCCTGTCCGAACTCGAAACCGCCGACCTTATCCCCTTCCGCATTATGAGCCGCGAAGGTATGGCAGCGGTCATGCCTGCCCACGTCGTTTATCCGCAAGTGGATGCCAAGCCCGCAGGGTTTTCCGAAATCTGGCTCAAACAAATTTTGCGCCGCGATATCGGATTCAAAGGCGTGATTTTCTCGGACGATTTGACCATGGAAGGCGCGTGCGGAGCCGGCGGTATCAAAGAACGCGCCCGACTGTCGTTTGAAGCAGGTTGCGACATCATATTGGTCTGCAACCGTCCCGATTTGACCGATGAATTGCGCGACGGCTTCGCCATTCCCGACAATCCCGCTTTGGCGCAACGTTGGCAATACATGGCCAACACGCTCGGCAGTGCCGCCGCGCAAGCCGTGATGCAGACAACGGATTTCCAAGCGGCGCAAGCCTTTGTTGCCGGTCTGGCCTCGCCGCAAGACACGGCGGGCGGCGTGAAAGTCGGAGAGGCCTTTTAAATCCGCCCGATACGCTGCAAACAGGCAAAACGGTATAGGCATACCGCTCTTTTTACGTTATAATCCCATTCCAATTCATTCGGAATGTAGCGCAGCCCGGTAGCGCACTTCGTTCGGGACGAAGGGGTCGGAGGTTCGAATCCTCTCATTCCGACCAAATCCAAACCGCCTCGGCATCCATTGCCGAGGCGGTTTTTCCTTTTGGCGTCAACAGAAAAATGCCGTCTGAAACAGCATTCTGTTTCAGACGGCATTTCGTTTTCCTTAACCCCGCTATTTGCGTGCACTGACAAAAGGTATCGGCAACGTTCAAAAGACCATCGGAATTTAGGAAGCCGAGCTTGTACTCAACGACGGCATCTTATTCAGTAAGGTTACAAACCAATTAGGCAGCGGAAATGTCGGCAATTTCACGCGGAAGCGGTACACTTCCCGTATGTCAAACATCGGCAAAACGGTAAGCCGACCCTTTGAGTTGCACTGCATAAACTACTCTATCCCCGCCCATTTGTGCGTCTGCACGCTCAACTGCCAATGGACGGATGCGTCGGGGCGACTGTTTAAAATACCGATTTGGCGGATGGTGTCGTAGATGTTCATCGCACCGTCTTGTTCGCAGGGCGAAAGGTAGTAATGATGTGCGCGGATTTTGCGTTCCATATTTTCGCAGAACGCAAGGACATCGCCATCGGCAACAATCCGCACTTCGTCGGCTGTTTCGATACAGCTTTTTTCGTATTTGGCGGCGTAGCAGGCTTTGGGGCTGGTGGCGACATAGTCGATTTGCGGCGGTGCGGGCTTGAGGCCGTTGGTTTCGAGACAGAGGAAATAGCCTTCCGCCTTGAGCGTGTCCAGCAGCGTATCGAGATGCGGCTGTATGGTCGGCTCTCCACCGGTGATGATGATGTTGCGGGCAGCATAGGTTTTCAGACGGCCTAAGATGTCGGACAGGCTCATCATGCCGAATGTCAAATAATCGGTATCACACCAGCCACAGGCGAGGTTGCATTTGCCCAAGCGGACGAAAACGGCAGGCATACCCGTGTTCCTGCCCTCGCCTTGCAGGCTCTCGAAAATTTCGACGATACGGTATTGCGGATTTTCGGGGGCGACATTGATTTTTTTCATGCCGCCAACACCGCTGCCGCCGCCAAAAATGCGGGCAAACCTTGTTTGACGAGTATGCCTTTGTTGCCGGAAGAGAACGCGCCCCATGCGGCGGCAATCAATACGAAACCGAGAAACAGAATCGTTGCGCCGTAAACGGCATTGTCCGGCACGGCAAACCGCGACCACACCAGCCCGATGCCGAGAAAGCCGTTATACAGCCCTTGATTGCCAAACAGGATCTGCACTTGCTTTTGTTCCATAAATTCATAAGGCAGCTTGAACGTTTCCGCCGCCTTTTCGCTGGGAATCTGCGTCATTTCAAGCCAGGCGATGTAGAAATGTTCGGCAGCGACGAGGAGAACGAGAATGGTGGAGAGGAGTTTCATGGGTGTTCCTTTTAATGGGTACGTTTGAGATGGAATGCCGTTTGAAAAGACGGGGAATCCGTGCAGGAGAAAAAACCGTTTTACGGTATATTGGTAGATCTTATCTGCTCTGGCTCTCAGGCTTCGTTCGCCGGGTGTGAATCCGTCCAAACGGTCTAGGGCATTATTCTCCACCGCATTCTGCCCCAGCACGCCCCCTACCTGTGCACTGATCAGCATGAAAAAAGTGTAAACAATGCAATTTTTCCAATAAATAATCAATACAGAAATTTACTTGCATCTATTATATTCACTTTGCAACCATGTTAAATCACTGTATTTTATTTTATTAATTTTATCAAAAACTATTTGGTGCTTATTTATTTGAGCATTTTCTATACTATCAGTTAGTTTGTTAATACGTAATAGCTTTAACTTTTTATTTGTATAGCAGAAATCATGCACAATACCTCCATCAATATATGAAAAATAAATAAAGTTACCCTCTTCTATATAGTTATTAATAAAGAAATAAATAATGGAATTCTGATTTTTATCTATTAAGAAATAGTTAAATGGTATGCCAGAATTATAACTGTATGACTTCTCAAAAATAAATCGTTTTGTTGATAATTCCTTCTCATTTGGATAAAAAATGAAAATCCAAAATAAAGTCATAACTACCCATAAAATTATTTTTTTAATTAACAATATTAACTCTCCCTTTGAAATCTATCTTGAATTTTGTACCACTAGTGGATTAACAAAAATCAGGACAAGGCGACGAAGCCGCAGACAGTACAAATAGTACGGAACCGATTCACTTGGTGCTTCAGCACCTTAGAGAATCGTTCTCTTTGAGCTAAGGCGAGGCAACGTTGTACTGGTTTTTGTTAATCCACTATAAAGCAGATTCAAATAAGGACGCCCCCACACTGTCATTCCTGCGCAGGCGGGAATCCAGAGATTTGGAATTATTGCAATTTTTAAATATTCCTGATAAATCAAGGTCTGGATTCCCGCCTGCGCGGGAATGACGCGATTGGGCATGTCTTATTTGAATTTACTATATCGATACGTTCAAGATATTCCCTACTCCCCTTCATACTCAGCACACGATGTCGGCGTTTCCCACAATTTGACGCGGCACACGTTCAGCCCCGCGTTTTTCAGACGGCCGTACATTTCGACCGCCATATTTTCGGCAGTGGTGCGGCAGGGCAGGCGCAGGGTTTTCATGTTCCAACCCTCCAAAAGCGCGGCGATTTGGCATTCGCGCCCGTTGCCGCCGTCGTAGATGAAGGCGTGGTCGAAAGGGTCGATAATGTGTTGTTTGACGATGGCTTTCAAGTCGGTAAAGTCCATCACCATACCGTTTTTCGCGCCGCCTTTGATAATGCCGTCTGAAACGGTGATTTCGAGTTTGTAGGTATGCCCGTGCAGGTTTTGGCATTTGCCGTCATGCCCGTCGAGCATGTGTGAAGAGTCGAAGGTAAATATCTTGGTAATTTTCATGGTGTGTATTTTAAATCGGCAAATAGCCTTGAAAGCCGATTTCGGCGGGTTTACCGTGCGGATTCGGGGTCAGGCGGATATGGAAATTGCCGATGTGGTCGAGTGCAAGCAGGTTGTCCACATCTTTTAAGTTGTCTTTATGTTGCTGAACATGGTCGGTCAACAGGGTTTGCAGGGCTTTTTGTTTGGCTTCGGCAGGCGTGGCGGCGGCGAACAGTCCGAAAGCGTGCGCTTCTGCAAGCTGACCCGCGCGATAGCCGCCGACATTGGCAAAATACAGGCGCGGGGCGTGTTCAGACGGCATTGCGGTATGTTCTTCCGCCTCCCGTACGCAGACATCGTAACCGTCCGCCCATTCGACAATCTGCCAGCCGTCGATGTGGATTTTGTCCGCATCGCCGAACCACGCGGCTTTGAGTGCAGGAACGGCTTCGCGGTAGTCGTCGCACACGGCAAATTGGATGTCGTGCACTTCGATATTCGACCTGCCGGCATTGCCGCCGAGGTAAAACATATGGAGCTTGGGCATATCGTATTCCTTATGGTTTGCGCGTGTTCAGACGGCCTTTTTACTTTCCAAATATTCCGCCAATCCGCGCTCGCGCAACACGCAGCTCGGGCATTCGTGGCAGCCGCCGACGATGCCGTTGTAGCAGGTGTGGGTCTGCTCGCGGATGTAGTCCAACACGCCCATTTCATCCGCCAACGCCCAAGTTTGCGCCTTGGTCAGGTACATCAGCGGCGTGTGGATTTGGAAATCATAGTCCATCGCCAGATTAAGGGTAACGTTCATGGATTTGACAAACACGTCGCGGCAGTCAGGATAGCCGGAGAAGTCGGTTTCGCACACGCCTGCGATGATGTGCCGTATCCCCTGCCCTTTGGCGTAAATCGCTGCGTAGAGCAGGAAAAGCGCGTTGCGGCCGTCTACAAAGGTATTCGGAACGCCGTTTTCGGCAGTTTCGATGGCGGCGGCTTCGTCCATCAGGGCGTTGTGCGTAATCTGCCGCATCAGGCTCAAGTCGAGTACGGTTTGTTTGACGCCCAAATCCTGCGCAATCCAGCGGGCGCGTTCCAGCTCGACGGCGTGGCGTTGCCCGTATTGGAAAGTGATGGCTTGGACGTTTTCGCGCCCGTAGGTTTGAATCGCCTGAATCAGGCAGGTAGTGGAATCTTGGCCGCCCGAAAAGATAACCAAGGCTTGTTGGTTTGACATACTGAATCCTAGTTTTGGTAACGCGGGAGGTTTTCGAACCGCGAATGCGGAAAGGCAAAGATGCGGATTATACAGGCAAACGCTTTCAGACGGCATCATTCCTCATGCCGTCTGAAAGGAGGCTGTTTAGGCCAACTTGACGGCAAGCTCCGCAAGCCGTCTGCCTTGTGCGAAGGCGATGTCGTTTTCTTCTGCGGTCAGGACGGGTTTGCCGTCATGTCCGGCAACGTGGGACGCGCCGTAAGGAGTACCGCCGCTTCGGGTATTGCCGAGGGCGGATTCGGTGTAGGGGATGCCGCTGATAATCATGCCGTGGTGCAGAAGGGGGAGCATCATGGTAAGCAGCGTGGTTTCTTGTCCGCCGTGCAGGGAGGCGGTGCTGGTGAAGACGGTGGCGGGTTTGCCGACGAGTTCTGCGCCGAGCCACAGGGGGATGGTGCCGTCGATGAAGTATTTCATGGCGGCCGCCATGTTGCCGAAGCGGGTGGGGCTGCCTAGGGCGAGGGCGGCGCAGGTTTTGAGGTCTTCGACAGTGGCGTAGGGCGCACCGCTGTCGGGGATGTCTTCTTCGACGGCTTCGCAGACGGTAGAGACTTTGGGGACAGTGCGCAATACGGCTTCGCAGCCTGCGATGCTTTCAATGCCGCGTGCGATTTGGCGGGCAAGGTTGAGGGTGCTGCCGTTTTGGGAGTAGTAGAGGACGAGGATTTTGAGGGGATTTGGGTTCATGGGCGGATTCCGTTAAAATAGTTTGGCGTTCAGACGGCATAACGATTGTCCAGATGCCGTCTAAAACAGTTTGAAAACATGAAATCTGGTAAGAGATTATGACCTTTTTACAACGTTGGCAAGGTTTGGCGGACAATAAAATCTGTGCATTTGCATGGTTCGTCGTCCGCCGTTTCAGTGAAGAGCGCGTACCGCAGGCAGCGGCGAGCATGACGTTTACGACGCTGCTGGCACTCGTCCCCGTACTGACCGTAATGGTCGCGGTCGCTTCGATTTTCCCCGTATTTGACCGCTGGTCGGATTCGTTCGTCTCCTTCGTCAACCAAACCATTGTGCCGCAAGGCGCGGATATGGTGTTCGACTATATTGACGCATTCCGCGATCAGGCAAACCGGCTGACCGCCATCGGCAGCGTGATGCTGGTCGTAACCTCGCTGATGCTGATTCGGACGATAGACAATGCGTTTAACCACATCTGGCGGGTTAACACGCAACGCCCTTGGATGATGCAGTTCCTCGTTTATTGGACGTTGCTGACTTTCGGGCCGCTGTCTCTGGGTGTAGGCATTTCCTTTATGGTCGGGTCGGTTCAAGACTCCGTACTCTCCTCCGGAGCGCAACAATGGGCGGACGCGTTGAAGACGGCGGCAAGGCTGGCTTTCATGACCGTCTTGTTGTGGGGGCTGTACCGCTTCGTGCCCAACCGCTTCGTGCCCGCCCGGCAGGCGTTTGTCGGGGCTTTGATTACGGCATTCTGCCTGGAGACGGCACGTTTCCTGTTTACCTGGTATATGGGCAATTTCGACGGCTACCGCTCGATTTACGGCGCATTTGCCGCCGTGCCGTTTTTCCTGTTGTGGCTGAACCTGTTGTGGACGCTGGTCTTGGGCGGTGCAGTGCTGACTTCTTCACTCTCCTACTGGCAGGGCGAGGCCTTCCGCAGGGGGTTCGACTCGCGCGGACGGTTTGACGACGTGTTGAAAATACTGCTGCTTCTGGATGCGGCGCAAAAAGAAGGCCGAACCCTGTCCGTTCAAGAGTTCAGACGGCATATCAATATGGGCTACGACGAGTTGGGCGAGCTTCTGGAAAAGCTGGCGCGGTACGGCTATATCTATTCCGGCAGACAGGGCTGGGTTTTGAAAACTGGGGCGGATTCGATTGAGTTGAGCGAACTCTTCAAGCTCTTCGTTTACCGTCCGTTGCCTGTGGAAAGGGATCATGTGAACCAAGCTGTCGATGCGGTAATGACGCCGTGTTTGCAGACTTTAAACATGACGCTGGCGGAGTTTGACGCTCAGGCGAAAAAACGGCAGTAGTCTTGAGTATTTTTGAAACTGTATTTTTATCCTAAAGACATTTTCCTATCTGCTGATTCCACCGTTTCTTTTCTGTGTGCCGCCATAATTTTTATGATAGACAAGCCATTCAAGTTTGCATTGACTGCTTTTTCATTGGCAATATCCAAATGGCTGGTCGCTTCATCTAAAAATAGGATTTTCGGTTCGCAATATAAGGCCCGCGCCAATACGATGCGTTGTTTTTGTCCGCCTGACAGTGCGCTGCCCATATCGCCGATCAAGGTTTCATAGCCCATAGGCATGGCGGAGATTTCTTCGTGAATCATAGCAAGGCAGGCGCAATGTTCGATTTTTCCTCTATCCGGTTCTGTATCGAAAAAACAGATATTCTCTGCAATTGAGCCAGCAAATATAGTGGATTAACAAAAATCAGGACAAGGCGACGAAGCCGCAGACAGTACAGATAGTACGGCAAGGCGAGGCAACGCCGTACTGGTTTAAATTTAATCCACTATAAAACATCGTCCTGCCTGACCATCGCACTCAAATTGCGGATAAAACGTGGCGGTAAGCTATAAATGTCGTGTCCATTTATCATAACTTTGCCTGATTCGGGAGGTAGATTGCCGCTTAAAATATCCAAAAGTGTCGATTTTTCCAACGTATCCAAATTATTGGCATTTAGTCTCAACCTGACGTTGTCTGAAAGCGGAGTAGCGTTGGGATTCGCGAACTGTTCGAGATGAAAAGCGGTATCGGTACGTTCTTTTAGAGGTCGTCTGAACGATGAGAAATATCAGCAGTAATTTGTGCCGTCAGTGTAGCCATTTCCTGATTTATCTGCTTTTGTTGCGGGGGCAGTTGATCCATGTTCAATCTCAAAGATTGGTCTTCCGTTATAAGGAGGTACATTAACGGCATCATTTACCCAATCACGAGTCACATTGTATACAGCACTTGCACCAACAGTACCGAAAGCATTTTTCGGCAGAAAATGAACTATCGCTGCGGTAGCAGGTATTGCAACAAAATCCCCCCATGTGGAACCTCCTTTGGTTGTGTTTCCAGCTATATTGTCTGTTACAGCCCCCCTGAAACCAGCTTCAATTCATGAAGTTGAAGTTCAATCATTTTTATACTCCTTTTCTTGGTTAGTATTCCTAAAAATTCGGCTAACAAAAACATATGGCAGATATATTGAAAAAAAATTCAAAGTACCCTGAATAAAATTCAAATTCCAACTATATTTGTTAATGTAGTCGAGAAGAAACATATCTGATAAAAAATATAGCAATTGATAACAAGCTATTACTAATATTACGAAAAATATAAACTGCTTCCAGTTTTTCATAAAATCTCTCACAAAATTTCCAGAAAATCTAACTCTATCAACTGATAAATCAACTTCCTAACTTCTTCATGTTTTTCCTGATTGAAGTTAACCAGTAAATTTTTCAACAATAACATAACGGTTCATTCTTACCGATATGTTCTAACACTTTTTTCCCCAACTCATCTACGCTTATCTTCATCCCATTCCCAATCAAATATCCCTTTTCCAACGTATCCAAATTATTGGCATTTAGTCTCCACCCGATTCAAGGATAATATCCATATCGATATGTTCAGGAATGGAAATATCAGTATCTTTAGTCTGTTGCATATACAATGGCATAGGGAAATCAGGGGCAGAATGCCGAAGTCGAGATGGATGCTCATTACTTCCCCTTACTCAGAAAATATTTAAAATTTATAATGTTACATATAGTTACAAATATTAAAGTTTTTTTGTGTGTGCATCAAGGAATTGTTGACAATTTTAGTTAAAAATTTGTCTCCAAACGGAAACAAGCGGTTTGTTTTTTGTTGTTAACATTTTTATTGTAATTAAATAAAAGGTCGTCTGAAAACGGTTTTCAGACGACCTTTTGCTATAATCGGGCTTCATCGCCCCGTTCGGTTTGAAACCTTATGAAAACCCTCGTCCTGCTCCTGCTTTCCTTCTCCACGACCACCGCTTTTGCCGCATACGGTTTGGGTTTGGGGCAGACGCCGAAATATCCCGCCGGCTTTCGCGCCTACGAATATGTCAATCCCGACGCGCCCAAAGGCGGAGTGTTTTCCCTGCCGATGCAGGGCGGTTTTGATACGTTCAACCCGTTTACCCTCAAAGGCGACAAAGAAGTCGGCGTTCTTATGCTGACCGTGGACAGACTCACCGACAACAGTTGGGACGAACCTTTCTCCATGTACGGCTTGCTGGCGCAAGACTTCTGGCTTGCCGAAGACGGATTGTCGGCAACATTCAAGCTCAACCCGAAAGCCAAATTCCACAACGGAGACCCCGTCCTTGCCAAAGACGTTGCCGCCTCCTTCCGCCTGCTCACTCAAGACAAAGCCGCCAATCCCTCCTACCGCATCTACTGGAGCGATGTTGCCAAAATCGAAACGCCCGATGACAGGACAGTCGTTTTCCGCTTCAAACAGCGCAATGCCGAATTACACATGGTCTTAGGGCAACTGCCTGTATTTTCACACAAAAGCTATCCAGAAGGACTGGAAAAAGGCGCAAACAAAATGCCCATCGGCTCCGGCCCCTACCGCTTCGTCAAAGCAGACACTGGGCGCATGAGCGAATACGCGCGCGACAAAAACTACTGGGCGCAAAACCTGCCGACACGCAGGGGGCGGTACAACTTCGACACCGTCCGTTTCAAATATTTCAAAGACGACAGCGTCCGTCTCGAAGGCCTCAAAGCCGGACAATATGATTTCGTACACGAAAACATCGCCCGCAACTGGGCGCGCGCCTACCCTGCCGACATACTTGCCAAACGGGACTTGGGCAAACACGAATGGAAACAGGAAAGCACCGCCGGCATGCAGGGTTTTGTCATGAACCTGCGCCGTGCACCGTTCAACCATCCCCTTGTACGGCAGGCAATGGTGGAAAGTTTCGATTTTGAAAGTACCAATGCACGCCTTTTCTACGGCGCATACCGCCGAAGCAACAGCTTTTTTACCAACAGCAACATGGCGGCATCGGGCAGGCCGCAGGGTTCGGAACTCAGGCTGCTGCAATCTTTGGGCAATACGCTCAATCCCACCGTTTTGAGTCAAAATGTTCCCGAACCGCCGCAAACCGATTTGAAAAACGGCATACGCCCCAACCTTATCAAAGCCCGTACCCTTTTGGAAAAGGCAGGCTACCGCTACCGGAACGGCAAACTGACCGACCGCCTCGGCAATCCGCTGGCTTTTGAATTCCTGAACGCAGGCAAGGCATACGGGCGCATTACCGCCAAATGGCAGCGCGACTTGGCAAAAATCGGCGTAACCATGCACATGCGCACCGTCGATCCCGCCGTATACCAGAAACGCCTCGACAACTTCGATTTCGACATGACCATTACGGTTTACGGCAACAGCGAAAGTCCGGGCAACGAACAGCGCGACTATTTCGGCTGCGAGGCGGCAAAAACCGAAGGCAGCCGCAACCTTGCCGGCATCTGCCGCCCGGAAATCGAAAAGCTGCTCACCCATTTCGGCAGCTTCCGAAACCGTGCCGAACTGCAAACCGCCGCACGCGCGCTCGACCGCACCATCCGCCACCAATACATCATCGTCCCCGCATGGTATGCCGACCGCTACCGCGTCGTGTACCGCAACGACTTGGGTATTCCGCAGACGCTGCCCAAATATTACGATCCCGTATCTTTCGTTTTAAGCACCGCATGGAAAAAATAATGCCGTCTGAAACCCCCTGCCCTTCAGACGGCATATCATTCGCAACCACGCATTCAATCATTAATCCTTAAATCCGCCTGTGAAACTGCGGTTGCAGCGGCACACTTGCGGATATTCTTCCCATTGGTTCCGCCCAAACCGAAGCCACCCACGGCAACACCTTCCTACACGCCCAAATACCCTTCCCTGCTGGAAAGCCATCTTGCCAAATGCGCCTCGACGATTTCAGGGTTTTGTTCAATCAGCAAAGGGGCGATTTCGCGCGCTTGTTCTAAAAGGTGTAAGTCTTCTTCAAGGTTGGCAAAACGTAGCATGGGGACGCCGCTTTGCCGCGCGCCGAGAAATTCGCCGGGGCCGCGGATGTTGAGGTCTTGGCGGGCAATTTCAAAGCCGTCGGTGTGTTCGTAGATGACTTTCAGCCGCGCTTTGGCAAGTTCGCTCAAGGGTTCGGCAAATAGGAGGACGCACACGCTTTCTGCCGCGCCACGCCCTACCCGCCCGCGTAACTGGTGCAGCTGCGCCAAGCCCATGCGCTCGGCGTGTTCGATCACCATCAAGGCGGCATTGGGCACATCTACACCGACTTCGATGACGGTGGTGGCAACCAAGACGTTCAGACGGCCTGCGGCAAATTCCGCCATGACTTCGGCTTTTTCGGCGGCCTTCATACGCCCGTGTACCAAGCCGATGTTGAGTTCGGGCAATGCCGCCTGAAGCTGCTCTAGGGTTTCGGTGGCGGTTTGCAGTTGCAGGGTTTCGCTTTCTTCAATCAGCGGGCAGACCCAGTATGCCTGCTGCCCTTTGCGGCAGATGTTGAGGACGAAGCCTTCGACTTCGGCGCGGCGGACGTTGTTGACGAGGCGGGTTTTAATCGGGGTACGTCCGGGCGGCAATTCGTCGATAACGGATACGTCCAAGTCGGCGAAGAAACTCATGGCAAGCGTGCGCGGGATAGGCGTGGCGGACATCATCAGCTGGTGGACGTCGCGCCCTTTGTTTTTGAGGGCGAGGCGTTGGGCGACGCCGAAGCGGTGTTGTTCGTCCACAATCACCAAGCCCAGATTTTGAAACTCGACGTCGTCTGAAAACAGGGCGTGCGTGCCGACGGCGATTTTGACGGTGCCGTCGGCGAGTTTGGCTTTGGCTTCGTCTTTGGCTTTTTTGCGCTGGCTGCCGGAGAGCCAGACGACTTCGAGTCCTAACGGCTCGAGCCATTGTTTGAACTTGATGAAATGCTGTTCGGCAAGGATTTCAGTCGGCGCCATCACGGCCGCCTGCGCGCCGGATTCGATGGCGGTTAAGGCGGACAAGGCGGCGACGATGGTTTTGCCGCTGCCGACATCGCCTTGCAACAGGCGGTGCATGGGGTGGGTTTGCGCCATATCACGGCAGATTTCGGAAACAACTTTTTCTTGTGCATCGGTCAGGGCAAACGGTAAGGCGTGGCGCAGGGCTTTGGTCAATGTGCCGTCGCCGCCCAATGCCGCCGCCGTGCCGCTGACGCGCTTCTGTCGCGCCAGCCGCATGGACAACTGTTGTGCCAAAAGTTCGTCGAATTTAAGCCGCTGCCATGCGGGAAGCGCGCCGTCGGAAAGCTGGTGGATGGTAAAACTCGGCGGCGGCGAATGCAAAAAGCGCAGGCTTTCGGCGAGGTGCGGCAGCTTCAGACGGCACAGCAGGGCATCGGGCAGCGTGTCGTGCAGCGGCGTAACGTCCAAGGCCGTCTGAATGATGCGGCGCAAAGTGGGCTGGTTCAAACCGTTTACGGTCGGATAGACAGGCGTGAGGCTTTCTGCCAAACCGCCGCTCTCAGCATCGCGGATTTTAGGGTGAATCATCTCATCGCCGTGAAACCCGTGTTTGATTTCGCCCACAGCACGGATGCGCTTGCCGACCGCCATCTGTTTCTGGTTGCTGGCGTAAAAGTGGATGAAGCGCAAAAAAAGGACGCTGCCGGAGCCGTCGGCAATTTGGACAATCAGCTGCTTGCGCGGTTTGAACGTTACTTCCTGATGGATAACCTCGCCCTCAACCTGACACGGCACGCCGATCGGCGCGTCCTTAATCGGCATAATGTGCGTCTCGTCTTCGTAACGCAGCGGCAGGTGCAACACCAAATCCCACGCGGTATGGAGGTTGAGTTTGTCGAGCTTCTTGGCGGAAACATCGGTGATTTTGAGCTGTTTCTGGGTTTCGGGCGACATCATAGGCAGATTCCTTTGGACGCGCTTATTTTATCCGAAAACAAAAATGCCGTCTGAAACGGATTCAGACGGCATCGGACAGGCAGGAATCAAGCTCCGGCGGCTTCGGCTTCCTGCTGTTGTTGGTAAATCGCCTCAAAATTAATCGGCGCAAGCAGGACGGGCGGGAAGCCGGCGCGCGTTACCGTACTGGAAACGGCTTCGCGCGCGTAAGGGAAGAGGATGTTCGGACACGCCACGCCGAGCAGCAGGTCGGCATCTTCTTCGGGGATGTTTTCCAGACGGAAAATACCGCTTTGGGTTACTTCGTTCAAAAACATCGTGCGCTCGTTATCCAATTTGGCGGTAACGGTAACGGTAACGTCCACGTTGTAGTAGCCGTCTTCCAGCTTTTGGCTGCCGGTGGAAACGCGCATATCCACTTCGGGCTCGCCCTGTTCCAAAAAGATTTGCGGCGCGTGCGGCACTTCCAAAGACAAGTCTTTGACATACAGTCGTTCGATGCTGAATACGGGTTGCAGTTCTTCGCTCATTTTGTTTTCCTAGTTGGGGGTTAAGGGTTCAGCAGTCCGTCCAGCCCGCCTTCCTGCTGGAGGCGGTAGAGGTCGGTAAATCCGCCGATGTGCGTTTCGCCGATGAAAATCTGCGGCACGCTGCGCTGTCCCGAAAGCTGCTGCATTTCGGCAAAGGCTTCGGGGCTTGCATCGACACGGATTTCGTCGATATGTCCGACACCTGCCGCGTGCAGCAGCCTTTTCGCCATCGTGCAGTAGGGACAAAACGGACCTGTGTACATGGTAACGGTCTGCATATTGGGTTTCCGAAAATTTTGCAATGATAATCAATATAGGGGCATTTCCCCCGTTTGGCAAGTGCGGAACAGATGCACATTCAGACGGCATGTGCGGAGTGTGTCAAAGTTTCTTTTTTAAAGTATGATAGGCATTGTGAAAAATATTTTTGCACCCGCTCTGCGCAGCGGAACGGGTGCAAAAATATTTTTATTACATTTTCAGGAAAAACCATGTTGTCAGGACTCCCCATCCCCAAAGACATCGCGCGCCCGCCCGAAACGATATTGGTCAACATCACGCCGCAGGAAACGCGCGTGGCGGTGTTGGAGGAAAACAATATCTGCGAGCTGCACATCGAGCGCAATAGCGGGCACAGCCTGGTTGGCAATATCTATCTGGGCGTGGTGCGCCGCGTACTGCCCGGCATGCAGAGCGCGTTCATCGACATCGGTTTAGAACGCGCAGCGTTTTTACACATCGTCGATATCCTGGAGCAACGCCGCAACCCCGACGAAACCCAGCGCATCGAACATATGTTGTTTGAAGGGCAGTCGGTTTTGGTGCAGGTCATCAAAGACCCGATCAACACCAAAGGGGCGCGCCTTTCCACACAAATCTCGCTGGCAGGGCGTTTCCTCGTCCATCTTCCGCAGGAAGAACATATCGGCGTATCCCAGCGTATCGAGGACGATACGGAACGAAGCAACCTGCGCGAGCGTCTCAACAAGCTCCTGCCGGAAAAGGCATGCCACGGCTACATCATCCGCACCAACGCCGAAAACGCCACCGACGAACAGCTCCAGTCCGACATCGACTACCTGACCAAAGTGTGGGAACACATCCGGGAACAGGCAAAAATCCAACCGCCGGAAACCCTGCTATATCAAGACTTACCGCTTAGCCTGCGCGTATTGCGCGATATGTTCGGCTGCGACACGCAGAAAATCCTCGTCGATTCCACCGTAAACCACGGACGGATGACGCGTTTTGCCGAACAATACGTCCACGGCGCATTGGGCAGGATAGAATTGTTTAAAGGCGAACGCCCGCTGTTTGAAACCCACAACGTCGAACAGGAAATCGGCCGAGCCCTGCAACCGCGCGTCAACCTCAACTTCGGCAGTTACCTGATTATCGAGTCCACCGAAGCGATGACCACGATAGACGTGAACACCGGCGGTTTTGTCGGCGCGCGCAATTTCGATGAAACGATTTTCCGCACCAACCTCGAAGCCTGCCACACCATCGCCCGCGAATTAAGGCTGCGCAACCTCGGCGGCATCATCATCATCGACTTCATCGATATGGCGCAGGAAAGCCACCGCGAAGCCGTGTTGCAAGAGCTTGCCAAAGCCCTCGCCTTCGACCGCACGCGCATCACCCTGCACGGCTTTACCCATTTGGGGCTGGTCGAGCTGACGCGCAAACGCTCGCGCGAAAACTTAAACCAAGTCCTCTGTGAACCCTGCCCTTCCTGCCAAGGCAGAGGCCGTCTGAAAACGCCGCAAACCGTGTGCTACGAAATCCAGCGCGAAATCGTCCGCGAAGCCCGACGCTACGATGCGCAATCTTTCCGCATCCTTGCCGCACCCAACGTCATCGACCTGTTTTTAGACGAAGAATCGCAATCCTTGGCAATGCTGATAGATTTCATCGGCAAACCGATTTCTCTGGCAGTCGAAACCGCTTACACGCAGGAACAATACGACATCGTATTGATGTAGGAAATGCCGTCTGAAACCTGTTTTCAGACGGCATCTGTTTATTTCAGGTATTCCTTGTCCAACAACGCCCGTATCAGCAGACCATGTCCGAATCTACGGCTGTCGGTCAGTTCCAAATATCCGCCGTATTTTTTGGCTAGCGTGTCGGCAATCGACAGCCCCAGCCCCGTCCCCTGCTGCTCCGTTCCCAAAATACGGTAAAACGGATCGAGGACGCGGACGCGTTCGGATTCCGGAATGCCGTTCCCGTTATCTTCCACCCACACGGCAAGATATTTTCCTTCGTCCGTGAAACCCAAATCTATCCTGCCTTCGGGCGGCGTGTAACGTACCGCGTTGTCGGCAAAGGTTTTAATCAGCGTATAGATTTCCGTTTCGTCGGCAGACACTTCGACATCGCCTCCGACCGCCACGCCGATGTCCTGACGTTTTTCCAAAGCCAGCGGCATCAGTTCCTGCAACACTTGGCGGAAACGGCTTTGCAGACCGAATGTCGTTTTCGTCAGAGGGATTTCGTCCGACTGCGAACGCGCCAGTGCCAAAAGCTGCTCGAGCAGGTGTTTGTTGCGCCGTATGCTTTGCTGCAAAACGGCAGACTGCCGCGCCGCATCGGGTGGCAGAGACATATTGTTGAGCCGTTCCGCCTGAAGGGAAAGGGCGGTCATCGGCGTACGCAATTCGTGTGCCGCGTCGGCGACAAACCGCTGACGGTGGCGGATGTCTTCATCCGCACGTTTCAAAAGCAGGTTGATGGCGGTTACGAAACCTCTGATTTCACTGGGAATATTATCCACACTCAAGGCAGACAAATCATCGAGCCTGCGCCGTTCCAAATCTTGCGACAACATACGGACAGGGCGCATCGCCTGATGCGTGATCCACACGGTCAGCAAAATCATCAGCGGCAATGCCGCCGACAGGGGCAGCACGCTTTGCCACGCCGCTGCCGCCGCCAAATCTTCCCGGTATTCGCTTTCCTGCATCACGGCAATCCGCCCCCGCTCCGTCGTGCGGATATAGACGCGGTAATAATCGTCATCATCGTCCGCACGCAAAGTATGCAGCCCGTCTTTCAAATACGGCGGCAGACTGACAATCGGCTTCCGGTCCGGCATCTGCACCAAAATACGCGTATCGCCGTCCCCCTCCGGCGAAGCATCGGAACGATAATCGGGACCGACATACAATGCCGTCTGACGCAGCAGGTCGTCCTGAAGCTCCTCCGCCTCGTGAAAAGTATCGTAATAAGAAAAAACGCCGGCAGCCATTGCCAGCGGAAAAAACATCAAAACCAGCGCGACACTGATTCTGACCTGAAGCGACTGCTTCAACATCACAATCAAATGTTCCAACATCGGCAACGCCCCCCTTCCCCGACGGCATCCTCAAACAGCCGCCGGCACAAGCCAGCCGACACCGCGCACATTTTGTATGCTTTCCTTACCCAGTTTCTTACGCAGCGCGTGAATCAGAAAATCCACCGCATTGCTTTCGACTTCCTCGCCCCAACCGTAAATCTTATCTTCCAAATCCGAACGCGACAAAATCACGCCCGGCCTCGCCAGCAAAGCCTGCAATACCGAAAACTCCTTATTGCTCAACGCGACCTGCCGCCCTTCGGCAACAATTTCCGCCTGATACGTTGCCGGATTCAGCGAAATCACGCCGTTGGACAGGCAAACCTGTCCCTGACCGCCGCCGCGCCGCAACACCGCCCGCATCCGCGCCTTAAGCTCCGCCATATCGAACGGCTTGACGATATAGTCGTCCGCACCGCCGTCCAAACCGTTCAGCCGGCTGTACAAATCATCCCGCGCCGTCACGATCAGCACGGGGACGGTACAGCCTGCCGCGCGTATTTCCGACAAAACATCCAAACCATCCCGCCCCGGCAAACCCAAATCCAGCAGCATCAGGTCATAAGGCTGGGCAGCGGCCGCCGCCGCAACCTGCGCGCCGTTTTTGACCCAATCCACCGCATAGCCGCCGTCTTTCAAACTTGCCGACACCGCCTCCGCAATCATCGCATCGTCTTCAACCAACAATACACGCATCAACTTTCCCTTTCAGACAAACCGCGGCTATTCTAACACTTGAACATTAGCTGCAATTTAGCGGCAACAAAAAACCGCAGAACAGAAATTCTGCGGTTTTTGACCGTTTCCAACTATTTTGCGTGTTTCTCCACCAGAGAGACAAACTGATTAATATATGACTGAACAAAATCCCTTGCCGAGTCGATCAATTTGCCGTTTTCATCAAACAGCGTCGGCGAATTGCCCAAAAACACCTCAGGCTGCCCTGTCAGCGGCATATCGAAATAAGACAGGGCAAGACGCAGGTTTTTTTGAGAACTGTAGCCCCCCATCTTGCCGACGGAATGGCTGATGATGCCGGCAGGTTTGTTTTTCCAAGCCACATCGGCATTCGGTTTAGAACCGATGTCCACCGCATTTTTCAAACAGGCGGGAACAGTGCGGTTGTTTTCGGACGTAACGAACAAAATGCCGTCTGAAGCCTTAATCGTTTCGCGGAAAGCCGTGTAGCTTTCGGGCAGCGGCACATCTTCCACCGCAGGGTCGTCATAATCGAAATTATAAAGCGGCAGATGTCCGATTTCGACAATTTCCGCCTGATAGTCTTCTGGAAACATCTGTACCGCATTCAATGCCACTTTGCGCGCAAACGAAGCACGGCGCAGGCTGCCCACCAAAATACTGATTTTCTTAGCCACAATCATTCCTCCTGAATATTAAGTTTGTGTGTTTCAATCATTTAATAATGATAGCGATTATTATATATGCGATTTCCCCTGCAAACAAGCCGGCCCGCTGCCCCGGCGTTCCCACTTATCCGGCTTTGCCTTATAATTGCTTTTTTTATGTAACAGATTCACCTATGAATTTCCCCAAAACAGCGGCCTTTCTGCTGCTGCTTCTCACCTCCCTCGCCGCACACGCGCTCGATACCGGCCGCATTCCGCAAAACGAAATCGCCGTATATGTCCAAGAACTCGGCAGCGGCAGGGTCGTCATCGACCACCGCGCGGATGTCCCCGTCAATCCCGCCTCCACGATGAAACTCGTTACCGCGTTTGCCGCCTTCAAAACCTTCGGCAGCAATTACCGCTGGGCAACCGAGTTTAAAAGCAACGGCAAAGTGAGTAACGGCACGCTGGATGGCGATTTGTATTGGGCAGGCAGCGGCGACCCCGTTTTCAATCAGGAAAACCTGCTTGATGTTCAAAAACAGTTGCGCGACAAAGGCATCCGCAATATCACGGGACACCTGATACTCGACCACAAGCTGTGGGGCGAAGTCGGCAGTCCCGACCATTTTGAAGCCGACAGCGGTTCGCCGTTTATGACGCCCCCAAATCCGACTATGCTGTCTGCCGGTATGGTTATGGTGCGCGCCGAACGCAATGCCGCCGGCAGTACCGACATCCTCACCGATCCGCCTTTGCCGCATATTTTCGCCCAAAACAACTTGAAAATTACCGCCTCCCAAGCTGCCTGCCCTTCGGTAAAAAAACTGATGCGTGCATCTTTTTCGGACAATACGCTGAAATTGCGCGGCAATATTCCCGAAAGCTGTTTGGGCAAGCCTGTCGGTGTCCGGATGTTCGCGCTTGACGAACTGATCCGGCAAAGTTTTACCAACCACTGGCTGCTCGGCGGCGGACGGATTTCAGACGGCATCGGCATAGCCGACACACCGGAAGGCGCGCAGACGCTTGCCGTTGCACACTCAAAGCCGATGAAGGAAATTTTGACGGACATGAACAAGCGTTCGGACAATCTGATTGCGCGTTCCGTCTTCCTCAAACTCGGCGGCAACGGCAAACTACCCGCGGTTTCCGAACAGGCAGCGTCTGCCGTCCGGCGTGAACTTGCCGTGTCGGGCATCGATGTTGCGGATTTGGTTTTGGAAAACGGTTCGGGTCTGTCCAGAAAAGAAAGGGTAACGGCGAGAATGATGGCTCAAATGTTGGAAACGGCTTATTTCAGCCCGTTTGCACAAGATTTCATCGACACGCTCCCTATCGCCGGTACAGACGGAACTTTACGCAACCGCTTCAAACAAAGCGGCGGGCTGCTGCGCCTGAAAACCGGCACGCTCAACAATGTCCGCGCCCTTGCAGGCTACTGGCTGGGCGACAAACCGATGGTCGTCGTCGTCATCATCAACAGCGGACGTGCCGTTTCCCTGCTGCCCGACTTGGACAACTTCGTTGCCAAAAACATCATCTCTGGCGGCGACGGCTGGCTGGATGCGAAACTGATGTGCAAAGAACGCCGCGCCTGAAACAGGAAAATATAGTGGATTAACAAAAACCAGTACGGCGTTGCCTCGCCTTAGCTCAAAGAGAACGATTCTCTAAGGTGCCCAAGCACCAAGTGAATCGGTTCCGTACTATTTGTACTGTCTGCGGCTTCGTCGCCTTGTCCTGATTTTTGTTAATCCACTATATAAAAATGCCGTCTGAACCTTCAGACGGCATTTCTTTATTCAGACCAAATTACAGACCGGCGGCTGCTTTCAATGCGGCCGCTTTGTCGGTGCGCTCCCAAGTAAACTCGGGTTCTTCGCGGCCGAAATGTCCGTAAGCGGCGGATTTTCCGTAAATCGGGCGCAAGAGGTCGAGCATTTGGACGATGCCTTTGGGGCGCAGGTCGAAATGTTCGCGAACCAGCGCAATCAGTTTTTCCTCGCTGATTTTGCCTGTGCCGAAAGTGTCGATGGAAATCGAAGTCGGTTCGGCAACGCCGATAGCGTAGGAAACTTGGATTTGGCATTGGGTTGCCAAGCCTGCGGCGACGATGTTTTTCGCAACGTAGCGGCAGGCGTAGGCGGCGGAACGGTCAACCTTGGACGGGTCTTTGCCGGAGAATGCGCCGCCGCCGTGCGGAGCTGCGCCACCATAGGTATCGACGATGATTTTACGGCCGGTCAAGCCGCAGTCGCCTTGCGGGCCGCCGATGACGAAGCGGCCGGTCGGGTTGATCAGGTATTTGGTTTCGTCAGTCAGCAGTTCAGACGGCAAAACGGGCTTGATAATCTGCTCAATCACGGCTTTGCTCAGTTCTTCATGGCTGATGGCAGGATCATGCTGGGTGGACAGGACGACAGTATCGATGCGTTTTACTTTGCCGGTTTCGCTGTCGTAAACCACGGTCAGCTGCGCTTTTGCGTCGGGACGCAGCCAAGGCAGGCGGCCGTCTTTACGCAATTCACTTTGACGCTGCATCAGGCGGTGGCTGTAATAGATGGCAAACGGCATCAGGGTCGGGGTTTCGTCGCAGGCGTAACCGAACATCAAGCCTTGGTCGCCCGCGCCTTGGTTCAGGTCGATGCCTTCGCCTTCGTTCACGCCTTGGGCGATGTCCGGAGATTGTTGGTCGTAGTACACGCCGACTGCGCAGCCGTTGGCATCAAAACCCAGCTCGGACGAGTTGTAGCCGATGCGTTTGATGGTTTCGCGTGCGACTTTGATGTAGTCCACTTGGGCAGTAGTGGTGATTTCACCTGCCAATACGCACAAGCCTGTGTTGACCAAGGTTTCCGCCGCGACGCGAGCTTTGGGGTCTTGAGCCAAGATGGCATCCAAAATCGCATCGGACACTTGGTCGGCCACTTTGTCCGGATGGCCTTCGGATACCGATTCGGAAGTAAACAGATATTCGCTCATTGAAATTTTCCTTGAAAAACAAACCATCTTCTTCAGACGGCATATTGTATGAACATAATGTCAAACAGCGGGAAATATAGCAAAATTTCCCTATTCGTGCCATCCAGTTGAGAAATATTCCCATTTGAATGGTATAGTGGATTAACAAAAATCAGGATAAGGCGACGAAGCCGCAGACAGTACAAATAGTACGGAACCGATTCACTTGGTACTTCAGCACCTTAGAGAATCGTTCTCTTTGAGCTAAGGCGAGGCAACGCCGTACTGGTTTTTGTTAATCCACTATACTTTGGAATCTCTGCTCGTACGTTTCTTACAAGCAAAAAAATTCCCGCATCAAGCGGGTTTGGATTGCCCTTGCGGACCACATCGGCTTTTCAACCGTCCACCTTACCTTTCCTTTTGAAAAGCAGGTTGGCATGGAATTCCCAACTCTTAATGCAGCGCGGATGGTAGCAGAAAAGCCTTTCCGCCGCAATACTTCCCTTTTTCAGACGGCATGTTTCGTTTACAATTCGGGCTGTTTCCCCCTTTGCGAACCGCCATGCACATCCTGTTGACCGCCCTGCTCAAATCCTTTTCCCTGCTGCCCCTACCCTTTCTGCACAAATTAGGTGTTTTCCTCGGACATCTGGCGTTTTACCTGCGCAAAGAAGACCGGGAACGCATTATTGCCAATATGCGTCAGGCAGGCATGAATCCCGACCCAAAAACGGTCAAAGCCGTATTTGCGGAAACGGCAAAAGGCGGTTTGGAACTTGCCCTCGCATTTTTCAAAAAACCGGAGGACATCGAAACACTGTTCAAGTCGGTACAGGGTTGGGAGTATGTTCAAGAAGCTTTGGACAAACACGAAGGGCTGCTGTTTATCACGCCGCACATCGGCAGCTACGACTTAGGGGGGCGATATATCAGTCAACGGCTGCCATTCCCCTTAACCGCCATGTATAAACCGCCGAAAATCAAAGCGATAGACAAAATCATGCAGGCGGGCAGGGTTCGCGGCAAAGGCAAAACCGCGCCTACCAGCATACAAGGGGTCAAACAAATCATCAAAGCCCTGCGTTCGGGCGAAGCAACCATCGTCCTGCCCGACCACGTCCCCTCCCCTCAAGAAGGCGGGGAAGGCGTATGGGTGGATTTCTTCGGCAAACCTGCCTATACCATGACGCTGGCGGCAAAATTGGCACACGTCAAAGGCGTGAAAACCCTGTTTTTCTGCTGCGAACGCCTGCCTGGCGGACAGGGTTTCGATTTGCACATCCGCCCCGTCCAAGGGGAATTGAACGGCGACAAAGCCCACGATGCCGCCGTGTTCAACCGCAATGCCGAATATTGGATACGCCGTTTTCCTACCCAGTATCTGTTTATGTACAACCGCTATAAGGCACCGTAACGAAAATAAAAATGCCGTCCGAACAATTTCAGACGGCATTTTGTCATTTGACGATTTCGGACAACGGCCAGCGCGGGCGTACATTAAATGCACCGGCCTCCCTACCCGTTTTCAAATGCATTGCACCTGCAAAGGCAATCATGGCACCGTTGTCCGTGCAGTATACCATCGGCGGGAAAAACACGCTGACTTTTTCGGACGGATGTTTCGGCTTGCCTTTGGGGGTCGGGATTTGTACCGTCATGTTGCCGAAAGTTTCGCGGAGTTTGCGGTTTGCACCGACCCCGCCGGCGACCACTACGGTTCTGAACCCTGTCTGCAACAGGGCTTTTTTCACTTTTGCCTCCAACACATCTACCACCGCATCTTGAAACGCACGGCAAATATCGTTGCGGGTTTGCTCGGGTATGGTTTCCGAACCGTTTGCCTCACGCACTTTTTCAACGGCAGTCAAAACAGCGGTTTTCAAACCTGAAAAACTCATCTGCAAATCGTCGGAATGAATCATCGGGCGCGGAAAAACAAACGCTTCGGGCCTGCCCGATTCCGCAAGTTCCGACAGTTTCGCACCGCCCGGATACGGCAAGCCCAACAGTTTCGCCGTTTTGTCGAATGCCTCGCCCGCCGCATCATCGACGCTCTCGCCCAAAAGCTCGTAGTCGCCTATGCCCCTGACCGCCATAATCTGCGTATGCCCGCCCGAAACCAACAGCGCGACAAAAGGAAAGTCGGGTTTTTCCTCCGCCAACAGCGGCGACAGCAGATGTCCTTCCAAATGATGGACGGGAATAACAGGCTTGTCCAACGCTAAAGCCAGCGCGTTGGCGTAGCTCGAACCCGCCAGCAGCGCACCGCCCAAACCAGGCCCTTGCGTAAAGGCAACCGCGTCAATGTCGCCATACGATGCGCCCGCCTGCGCCAAACAGCCTTCAGTCAACGGAACAAGGCGGCGGATATGGTCGCGGCTTGCTAATTCCGGCACAACCCCGCCGTATTCGGCGTGCATTGCCATTTGAGTGTGCAGGCAGTGCGCCCGCAATCCGCGTTCCGTATCGTAAAGCGCAACGCCTGTTTCGTCGCAAGAAGACTCGATTCCTAATACCAACATGGTCTGATGCCGTTAAAAACTGAAAAACGTATTCTAGCGGATTTCGGCACGACTGCCGTATCCCAAAAACGGAACATGCCGTCTGAAGCCCTTCAGACGGCATCGTTGCACCGTATCAAAGCGTTCCGTAAGAATGCAGGCCGCTCAAGAACATATTGACCCCGATAAAGGCAAATGCGGTTACGAACAAACCGATAATCGCCCACCACGCCAGCACTTTGCCGCGCCAACCGGCAACCAGCCGCAAATGCAGCCACACGGCATAATTCAACCAAACGATAAACGCCCAAGTCTCTTTCGGGTCCCAACTCCAATAGCGTCCCCAAGCATCCGCCGCCCACAGCGCACCCAAAATGGTGGCAATGGTGAAAAACAGAAAACCGACGGCAATCGCCTTATACATCACCTCGTCGATCAATGCCGACGGCGGCAGCCACAGTTTTCCGCCCTTTTCTTCCGCACGCAGGGAAACCAGTTCGGCAATACCGAGCATCGCGGAAATACAGAACGCGCCGTAACCGATAAAGTTTGCCGGAACGTGGATTTTCATCCACCAAGACTGGAGCGCGGGAATCAGCGGCTGGATGGTGTGCGCCTCGCGGGACACGCTGTACCACAAGACAAATCCAACCACGACCGCCATAAAGCCGAACACGAAGCCGCCCAATTTCTGCACGGCAAATTTACCCTCGTAATACAAATACATCAGCGCGGTAATCACCAAAAACAGGATGAAGACTTCATAAAGATTGGACACGGGAATATGACCGGCATCCGGACGGAGCAGATAGCTTTCGTGCCAACGTACCAGCAGACCGGTAAAGCCTGCTACGGCAGACACCCATGCAAACACGGTTCCCATACCCAACAGCGTGTTGGTCAGCACATTTTTTACGCTTGCCAAAACCGCGCCCGAAATATAGGCGAACAGGGCGAAAAAGACAAAGGCGCACTGCCACATAATCGCCGATTGGCTGCTGAGGAAATACCGCAATAGGAAAATCTCTGCCGATTTGATGTTGCCGCCATACAGATCGACGGCGGCATAGGCAAGCAATACGCTTAAAGGAACAAACCAGCGCATCGGTTTGAAAAACCAACCCAAAAACACGGCAATACCGGCACTCGCCCACAACATGACCGTTTCGTAAATGTCCATATGCATACCGGAACGGGTCTGTACGAAAACCGTACCCGAAAAAACCAGCGCGGCAAACACCCAATCCCAGATATTCAAATTACGGATAAAAGACTTTCGGACCAGCAGTTCGTGTTCAGGAAGGGTTTTATAGTGTTCAGTCATGATTCAAGTCCTTGCCGAGCCGTTGCAGACTCTCGACATGTTTTGGAAATTCCTTCTGCAAATCCCGTTCGCTGCGGGCCGAAGACATGGCAAAACGGATTTTGCCGTCTGAAAACAATATCCATGCGCGCTTTTCCCGAACATAAAACATGAATACCGTACCTAAAACCAACAATACCGAACCAAGATAGACCAAAAGCGAACCGGGCGAGCGGGTCATCTGCAAACCTGAAGAGCGCACTTCCGAAAACCCGTCAAGCTGGAGCAGCATGGACGCGGGATATTCCGTCAGCCCCGTATAGGCATCCATACTGTGCAGCAGGAAACGGTTCCGCGCTTCATCCTGCTGCCATTCGGGCAAGCCGTACCGGCGTATGGTTTCATCCAAAGCAGCGTTCATCACGCCGTAAAGCATTTCGTAGAAATAGCCCTGCATCTTATCCTGCTGCTCTTTCGGGATATTGGACGTAATAAATTCGTCCAATCCCAAATAGCCTTTTTGTGCAAAGATGTTCAGCGTGTTTTCCGCAGCCAGCATGAATTGTTCGCGGATTTCGGCAGGCGCGTCTTTGGTTGCGTCGGCAACCAGACGTTTGCGCCCTTCCCCATCTTTCAAAAACTCGCGCAATGCCATGAAAGTGTCCACTTTCCCTTGTTTGTCCAAAGGAATACGCAGCCAGCGGTATTGCTGTTGCAAACCGCTGCGCGTGCCGGTAATCCAAAAATAATCCTGTTCCTGCAAAACCGGCAGCATATAGTTTTTATATTCGACCGCCTGCCCTGCCGCATCACGAATGCGGTACACGATGGAAGGACCAATATTGGTGTATTTCTTACCTTCCTGAGTAACGGCGCGGACATCGTTCAGCGTGGATTTCAGACTTTTTTCCCGTTCCGCACCCTCGCTCATGTCCTCCACATTCATCGAAGTAAATTGATCAAATTCAAGACGGTATTTATGCCTGCCGATATTCAGCGGGAACTGCCGCATGGATGTTGCCTTCAATACAACAGGTTCGCGCGAAGCATCACCCAAATTCCACGCCTTGAATGTCAAATCCGAACCGCCGTCGGCAAAACTCGCCTGATAAATCGTGATGCCGTGCAAGGTCAAAGGATGGTTCACGCGGATGGTCCGCTCGAGTTTCTCACCGGTTGCCTTGTCCGTTACTTCAATATCACTGGCAAAATCGCGCGGCATACCGGTATTGTAAAAGTCGATATGAAATTTTTTCAGTTTGACTTCAAAAGGCAAGTCCTGAACCAACATCCCGTTGTCAGCATTAAGGAAAACCACATCCGCACTTTGCCCTTCGGAAATATTGACGTTGCCCCTAAATGAGAGATTGGACGCACCCAAAATACTTTCGGGCTTGAAATCCTTAGCATAAACCGCCTGATTGTCCGGAACAATCCGACCGGTCAGCATACCCAGTTTCAACAGCAGGTTACTGTCTATCAGCCCACCCAGGCAAATGACAATCAAAGCAATATGGGCAAAGATATAGCCCCATTTGTTCATCGTGCCTTTTTTGGCGGCAATCAGAACCGAACCGTCTTCACGGTTAATGGTTTTTCCCTGAAAACCCTGCACCTCCAGATAACGTTTGGCAACTTCGGGGGCAATTTTTACATCCAACAGCGAAGAGTGGCGCATCGCCGCCAGAGATTTTTCTTTAACCTTTTCTCGAAAAGACTTCATTTCGCGCCAGAACGGCGGCACATTGCGAATCAGGCACAAACTGGTCGAGATGACCAAAAAGAGCATAATGACAACGAACCATGCCGAAGCATAGACATCATACAGTCCCAGAAAACCAAAAATCTGCACCCAAAATGGTCCGAATTTGACCAGATAATCCGTCTGCGGCTGGTTTTGCTGTAACACCGTGCCGATAACCGATGCAATACCCAGCAGACTGAGCAAGGCGACCGCAAAACGCATCGAACTGAAAAAAGCGAACCACGGATGTAAAAGAAGCGGGGTAGATCTACGGGATTTACTCATTGTGTGTTTCTTCCGCAATCAGGAATATAGAAGACGGAATCGGACAATAAAGGACACTCTGCTCCGATTCTACTGTCTTGATGCCTTTTATTTCAAGACTATAAAGATGGTTTATATCAATCCCAACAAATGCGATTTAGAAAACTTATCGCAAAATTGTCTGAAGCCGTCTGAAAACCTTTTCAGACGGCTTCTGAAGCAGACCCTTGGATGATTAACGCAAACCCTGGATAAAGTTAGCAACTGCTTTTAAATCTTCTTCGGACATTCGGTTTGCAATATCCGCCATAATGGCATTTTTGCGCTGACCGGATTTATAAGCGTTCATCTGGTCGATAATATATGCCTGATGTTGTCCTCCCAAGCGCGGATAAGCCTGAATTTCACTTCCCCCCCCGGGCATACCTGCACCGCTCGGACCGTGGCAGGACATACACGCCGGCAATTTTTTATCGCTCAAACCGCCACGATAGATTTTCGCGCCCAATTCGGGATTTTCCTTAGGATTGGCTTCGCCGGATTTGGGCTGCTGTTTGGCATAGAATGCGGATACATTCAAAATATCCTGATCGCTCAAATTCATTACCATTGGCTTCATCACAGCTGCCGAACCGTGGGTGCGTTTGCCGTCACGGATACCGATAGTTTGATGATAGATGTAAGCAGTATGCTGTGCCGCCAAACGCGGATACATCGCAATGCCGCTGTTACCGTCTGCTGCATGGCAAGCCGCACAAACCGTTGCGGCAACCTGTTTGCCTTTTTCCACGTCTGCTTTGGGAGATGCGGAAACCGCACCGGCAGCCAAAACAAAGGCCAATAAAGTCAATCGTTTCATGGAGTGCTCCTGATTACAGCATTGGATAACGCAACAATGCTCTTTTTATATTCAAATACGGGATTTTTAATCCGATTAAAACCGATAATTCTGTAAACGTGTTATTCTATACTAAATTTACATTAAATTACTACTCTGTTTCATATAAAACCAACCGCATATTTTTGCTGTCGGTCAAACGGCGGCAGAAAACAAGGATATGCCTATGAATCTTTTTCAAAACGCCAAGTTCTTCACAACAGTCAACCACCTTAAAGACCTGCCCGACACCCCTCTCGAAATTGCCTTTGTCGGCAGGAGCAATGCCGGAAAATCCAGTGCTATCAACGCCCTGACCAACCACGTCCGCCTCGCTTATGTTTCCAAGACACCCGGACGGACGCAGCATATCAACTTCTTCGAGCTTCAAAACGGTAATTTCCTGGTTGACCTGCCCGGCTACGGTTATGCACAAGTTCCGGAAGCAATACGGGCTCACTGGGTCAAGCTGCTCGGCGACTATCTGCAACAACGCAAACAGCTTATCGGTCTGATTCTGATTATGGACGCACGCCATCCTCTAAAAGAACTCGACATCCGTATGTTGGATTTTTTCCACACCACAGGCCGACCGGTTCACATCCTACTTTCAAAAGCCGACAAGTTATCCAAAAACGAACAGATTAAAACCCTGTCCCACGTTAAAAAACTGCTTAAGCCATATTCTGAAAGGCAAAACATCAGCGTACAGCTGTTTTCCAGCCTGAAAAAACAAGGTTTAGAAGAAGTAAACCAAACCGTTGGAAGCTGGTTTGCTGCAACAGATGTTGCCTTATGCCTCTCAGTAGAAGACTGAACCCATTATACGGCAAATGTATTTACCCCACTTGACCAACCGCAAACATTTAAAAAATTACCTTCCCTAAATATAAAATGCCGTCTGAAAACCTTTTCAGACGGCATTGTCTACAACCTTTAAAACAGGGAATCCAATTGCGGCTGTTTGGGACCCGTATTACTTGGAAGCACAGGGGTCTCCTGTACATCTTGACGTACTTCGTCAGCCCCCCCTTGTTCGCTGTCTTCAGCCTGTACCTCTTTATCCTCCCTAATCCGATGGGAGGGTTGCGGTGCGATACCGCTATTATCCAAAATCAGCCCCGGATCGGTTACCATGCGTTCCTTCATATAGTATTCACCATTACTGCTGACTACCCCCTCAGGCACTTTCATTCCTTTACCCTGCCTGCCCTTCAGTGCAAAACGCATATAGTCTACCCAAACCGGTACGGCAATCGTGCCACCATAGCCGGCACGCCCCATACTCTTAGGCTTGTCAAAACCAATATATACGGCAGTAACCACATCAGGATTAAAACCGACAAACCACGCATCCTTGTTATCATTGGTTGTACCTGTTTTACCGGCAATATCCGACCTACCCAACGCGGCCGCCCCCCTTGCTGTACCGACGCGAACGACATCCTGCATAATCTTATACATAATATAGGCATTGCGCGGATCAATTGCCTGAGGTGCATTTTGCCCAGCCACCAAGGGTTGCATTTGCGCACGCAACCTGCCGTCGCTGTCGTAAATTTTATCGATTACATGCGAAGAGACCCTATACCCCCCATTTGCAAACACACTATAAGCCTCCGCTATCTTCAAAGGAGTCGTCTCGCCCGTACCTAAAGCCATAGAAAGACTGGCCGGCAGTTCAGACGGTTTAAAGCCGAAACGCTGGATATATTGCTGCGCATAACCCACGCCGATAGACATCAGGATACGGATAGAAACCATATTTTTAGAAGCAGTCAATGCCTGCCTCAAAGTAATGTAGCCCGAATATCTGCCGTCTGAATTTTTAGGTGTCCAAACCGAACCGTTCGGCCCTTTCCCCGGCAGAGAAATCGGCGCGTCGTTAACCATTGTAGAGGCAGTCATACCCTTAGATAAAGCTGCCGAATAAACAAACGGCTTAAATGACGAACCCGGCTGCCGCATAGCTTGGGCGGCACGGTTGAATGTTTTGCTGTGGAAGTCATAACCGCCGACCAGCGCGCGCACCGCACCGGTTTTGGCATCCAAGGAAACCAAAGCACCCTGCAGGAGCGGCTCTTGAACGACTACCCAACGCCCGCCATTGTTCCTAACACGTATAACCGAACCCCTGCGGATACGGTCCTCTCCCATTTTTTCATTATTGACCGCGCGGGCTGCAAAACCTAAGGAACGGCCGTCAAGCGTAACCCGCTTACCACTGGGCAACTGTATGACGACATTTTTCTTTTTAGTCACATCCAATACGACAGCGGGAACCATTTTATCGACGGTATAAAGTCCCGAAAGATACTGGCTGACAGTCTCTTCGACATCTTCACTCTTACTCAAATCGATATAGTTTTCCGCACCACGATAACTGCTGCCGCGATCAAAATTCCGCAACGCTTTACGCAACGCCTCGGTTGCCACCTTCTGATGATCGGTGCGGACCGTGGTATAAACCTTAAAACCCTGCGTATAGGCATCTTCACCATATTTCTCATACAGTTCCTGACGCACCATTTCTGCAACATATAGAGCACTCTGATCAATTTTCTGGACAAACCGCTCATAATGCAGTTCCTCACTCAACGCCTGATCGCGCTGTTGCAAGGTAATCATCTTTTCCTCAAGCATGTTGTTCAAAATATACTTTTGACGCAACTTGGCTCGTTCCGGATTAACAATAGGGTTATAGGCAGATGGAGCCTTAGGCAACCCCGCCAGCATGGCGGCTTCCGCCAGAGTCAACTCTTTGACATCTTTATTAAAATAGATTTGCGCAGCAGACGCGAAACCATAAGCGCGCTGACCCAAATAAATTTGATTGAAATACAGCTCAAGGATTTTATCCTTACTCAAAGACTGCTCGATTTTATAAGCAAGCAACGCCTCATTGAACTTCCGTGTAAATGTCTTTTCACTGCTCAAATAAAAATTCTTCGCCACCTGCTGCGTAATCGTACTCGCACCCGACTGCATGCTGCCGGACACGATATTACCAACAGCCGCCCTTGCAACACCCCAAACATCCACACCCCAATGCTGATAAAACCGTTTATCCTCGGCAGCAATAACCGCATTCCTCAATACCTCAGGGAAATCGCCGATTTTTGTAAATTCTCGCCGTTGCTCACCGTATATACCGATAACCTCTCCATCTGCTGAATAAATAGTTAACGGCATCTTAGGTTGGTAATGTTGCAATGAATCTAAGGAAGGTAATTTCGGATACGTTACCAAAATAGCAATCGCAACCAAACCGACGCCAAACACACACAATCCCAAAACCAAACCAAAACAAGTTGTTACAATCTTTTTAATCATAATTGAAATGATAATTTACCATTATTGGTATTAAATAAAGTAAAATAGCAACCGATTTCTACAAAACACAGTTTTAATGTGCAAAGCACTAGAAATCCATTACGGACACCGAAACGGTTACCCATTAAAAATATGAAGCAGGAACTTCCATCATGCGATTATTTAACAGCTTGAAAAACCTTAAAAAAACAGATGCCAAGTTCTCTAAGAAATCCTTTGAACTCAATAACCATGCAGCAATCGGCATCGATATCGACCAATATTCTATTAAAATGGTTCAATTGTCAGGACGTAGTTTAAACCAAATTCAGCTGGAAAAATACGTCATTGCCAAATTACCAAAGAATATCGTCCAAGGCAATAAAGTTCAAAATCACGATCAGCTTGTTACATATTTGCAACAGGCATATGTCAAACTGAACAGTTCCTGTAAAAATATTATCGCCGCCATACCGCAAAATTTGGCAACTGCCGAGCAGCTGGTATATACCACAAAAGATACCGATTTAGATTTAGAAGAATTTGTCGAATCCGCCATTTCCGAAATAAGTTCATTAGAAGAAGTCAATTACGATTATCAGGTTCTGACACCGCCTTCTGCCGACCAAACCGTTTTAGCCGTCGCAGCAAGAAAGGATGATATCGAACCTCTGATTGATGCATTTGCCGAGGCAGGCATGAAACTGTCCGCACTCGACATAGACATTTTCGGACAATATAACGCCTACACATTGTGGATGAATAACTTTGCTCCCGAACTTTCAACGGAAAAGGTCGCCATTTTTGGCATATATGCCACACGAACCTATGCGTTGATTATCCAAAACGGAAAAGTCCTTTACAAACAAGAAACCTCTATCTGTGAAGAACAGCTTAACCAGCTCATTCAACGCACCTATCAGGTAACAGAAGAAAAAGCTGAAGAAATCATCAACTCCCCGCAAAAGCCTTCTGATTACCAGGAAAACGTCGCCGACCATTTTAATGAACAAATCACTCAAGAAATACAAAGGGTCTTGCAGTTCTATTATACTACCCAGACTGCGGATGATATGACCAATGTTAAGCATATCCTACTGACAGGCACAGCAACACGTCAGGAAGGTATTGCACAGGCCGTAGCCTCTCAAACGAACGCAGACGTGCAGTGTATCCATCCTGCAACCTACTTTTCCAATAATCTAAAAACAGACAAAAAACAATTTGAACTTGATGCGCCCATATTAACTACGGCATTTGGTTTAGCTGCACGGGGACTATAAACATGAATAATTTAATTAAAATCAACCTTCTTCCCTATAGGGAGGAAATCAACAAGCGCAAACAGCAACAATTCAAAACGCTGATGTATGGTGCCGTATTAATTGGCCTCGCTTCCGTTGCGGGAACTTACCTGTTTATTGACAACATGACTAATAACCAGTTGGAAAGAAATGCCCTTCTAGAAACCTCTATCGCACACTTAGATACCGAACTGACTGAAATCCAAAAACTAAAACAAGAGAAAGATGCCTTTCTACTTAAGAAAAACAAAATTGAGGAGCTTCAGCTCAAACGTCTCCAGGCAGCAAAAATCCTTGATAGTCTAAACGAGACCATTCCGGACAACACTTATCTGACTTCACTCGAAGCCGTTACTGCCGATTCTTACCGACTAAACGGTAGAACGTCCAGCGACAACCGTGTTGCCAATATGATGAGAGCCATGCCCAATACCGGCATATTCAATCAACCTGAGCTATTGAGTATTAAGAAAAATAATTCATACCAAGAATTTACCTTACAAGCAACATTGCAACCTATCGTAAAGGCAACAGGAACCACAGAAAACCCGGCTCAAGAAAACAAACAGGAGGCAAACTAAATGGCTTCTAACTCACTAAAAAACATAGATATTAATAATCTTCATCTGCTTAACTTGCCTATCAAACTGTTTATTGCCCTAATGACCATCGCCGCCATACTGGGGCTTGGTTACATCGGCTTGTTCGAAAATCAAATCGAATCCCTCAGTGAGTACGAGGCCAAAGAGGTTGAACTGAAAGATACCTATAAACAAAAAAGTATTAATGCAGCCAGCCTGAATAACCTGAGAGATGAACTGGCCGCCATCCGTTCCGCTTTTAACATCATGTTAAAACAATTACCTACTGATGCCGAAATTCCCAATTTGGTACAGGAACTTCATCAGGCAGGCTCAAGTAACGGACTACGGTTGGACAGTGTCATGCCTCAGCCCCCGGTTGATGACGGTCCTATTAAAAGATTACCCTATTCCATTTCCATTACCGGGAATTACGAACAAATCAGTCAGTTTACACGGGATGTCGGCAGCCTTTCCCGAATTATTACCCTTGAATCACTGAAAATTATCCAATCCCCGGAAAATGGGGGCGGTTCAGACGGCAAGAGCAGCATCCTGAACCTCAGTGCCATTGCCACCACCTACAAAGCAAAATCCGTAGAAGAACTGGCTGCAGAAGCTGCACAGCAACAAGCTGCAGAAGCAGCGCAAAATACTGAGCAAAAATAACTTACGTTAGGGAATCCATGAAATATTACGCCATACTCACTAGCCTTTTGGTCCTATCTGCGTGCTCCCAAAATTCCGATGAACTAAACGAATGGATGGCTCAAACAAGGCGTGAAGCCAAAGCAGAAATCATACCTTTCCAAGCCCCAACCCTACCGGTTTCACCGGTATACAGCCCCCCGCAACTTACAGGACTAAATGCATTTGACTTCCACCGCATGGAAACTGCCAAAAAAGGGGAAAATGCTCCCGATACAAACCGTGTTAAAGAAACACTGGAAAAATTCAGCTTAGAAAACATACGTTATGTCGGCATCTTAAAATCCGACAAAAAAATATCAGGTTTTGTTGAAGCTGAAGGTTATGTCTATACTGTCGGCATCGGCAACTATTTAGGGCAAAACTACGGTAAAATCCAAGACATTACCGAAAACAGTATCATTTTGAACGAATTGATAGAAGACAGCACAGGCAACTGGGTCTCCCGCAAAGCAGAACTGCTGCTGCAACCTTCCGACAAAAATACCGATACTGAACAAGCGGCAGCATCTGCCAAAGAGCAAAATTAAGAAGGGGATTATTCCATATGAATACAAAACTGACGAAAATTATTTCCGGTCTGTTTATCGCAACCGCTGCCTTTCAGACGGCATCGGCAGGAAACATCACAGATATTAAGGTTTCTTCCTTACCCAATAAACAAAAAATCATCAAAGTCAGCTTTGATAAAGAGGTTGTGAGCCCTACCGGTTTTGTAACCTCCTCACCTGCACGTATTGCTTTAGACTTTGAACAAACCGGCATTTCTATGGATCAGCAAGTTCTAGAATATGCAGATTCCCTGTTAAACAAAATTAGCGCGGCTCAAAACAGCAACCGTGCGCGCTTAGTTCTTAATTTGAACAAACCAAGCCAGTACAATACCGAAGTACGAGGAAACGAAGTTTGGATTCTTATTAATGAATCTTCCGATACCACATCAGCTCCTGTACGCGCACCCGCACAAACCGTACCGCGAACACAACCTTCCGCCCCATTTAGCGAATCCGTAGTATCCGTATCCGCACCATTTAGCCCTGCCGCCGCGCAACAAACGGCTGCAATGCCGGCAAAACAAACCAATATCGACTTCCGCAAAGACAGCAAGAATACCGGTATAGTCGAATTGTCTGCCTTAGGTTTTTCCGGACAACCCGACATCCGCCAACAACGCGACCGAGTAATCGTTACCCTGAAAAACCACACCCTGACAACTGCACAACAACGCAGCCTGGACGTGGCAGACTTCAAAACACCGGTACAAAACGTTACCCTGAGACGTATTAACAACGATACCCAGCTCATTATCAAAATGACCGGTAACTGGGAATTCATCAACAAATCCGTATCTGCAGGACGTTTTACCTTTCAAATCCTGCCTAAAAAACAAGATCTCGAATCTAGCGGTTTAAGCAATACCCCAAAAACCTTCAAAGGCAGAAAAATCTCCCTTGACTTCCAAGATGTCGAAGTTCGCACTATCTTGCAAATCTTAGCAAAAGAATCCGATACCAATATCGTTGCCAGTGATACTGTCAACGGTAAAATGACCCTCTCCCTTAAAGACGTACCTTGGGATCAGGCCCTGGATCTGGTTATGCAGGCACGCAATCTGGATATGCGCCAACAAGGAAATATTATCAACATCGCACCCCGCGACGAACTGCTTGCCAAAGATAAAGCCTTCCTACAGGCAGAAAAAGAAATTGCCGAACTCGGTTCCCTCTATTCTCAGAACTTCCAATTAAAATATAAAAATGTGGAAGAGTTCCGCAAAATCCTTCGTTTGGATGAAATTGACAGCACCAACTCACGCAATACGCTTCTAAGTAACCGCGGCAGTGCATTGATTGACCCTGCCACCAATACCCTGATTGTTACCGATACCCGCAGCGTCATTGAGAAATTCCGCAAACTGATTGACGAATTGGACGTACCTGCGCAACAAGTCATGATTGAAGCGCGTATCGTTGAAGCAACCGACGGTTTCGCACGCGACTTGGGTGTAAAATTCGGTTACGGAGGCACCAACCGGCAAACCGCATGGGGATTCAACTCCGGAAGCGGCGGGATTTCCGCAGCGAATAACGGCGGAACAGGCGGCAATACCGGAGCATCCAGCGGACGTTGGTCGGTCAACACCAACATCAACCTGCCGGTTGCCGCTGCCGCAAACAGCATCGCACTGGTACGCGCACTTTCGTCCGGTGCCCTGAACCTGGAACTGTCAGCATCTGAGCAACTTTCCAAAACCAAAACGCTTGCTAATCCGCGCGTGCTGACCCAAAACCGTCAGGAAGCCAAAATCGAATCCGGTACGGAAATTCCTTACCAAGATACTTCAACCTCAGGTAGCAGCACCAGTACGACCACAACCTTCAAAAAAGCCGTATTGGGCTTGGTTGTTACCCCGAATATCACTCCTGACGGTCAAATCATCATGAATGTCAAAATCAATAAAGACACTCCGATTGACTGCCGTGTGAAAAACGAAGCAACCAAATGTATCCAAACCAAAAATCTGGATACTCAAGCAATGGTTGAAAACGGCGGCACATTGATTGTCGGCGGCATTTATGAAGAAGAAAACGGTAATACGCTGACCAAAATCCCCTTGTTGGGCGATATTCCCGTCATCGGCAACCTGTTCAAAACGCGCCAAAACAGCCAAAGCCGTCGCGAACTGCTGATTTTCATTACTCCGAGAATTATGGATACGGTCGGCAGCAACCTGCGCTATTAATCCGTAAAAAGGGCATATGTTTTACAGCATATGCCCTTTTTTTATCTAAAATCCAACATCCGTCAAAATACCGCCTGAAACTGAATTCCCATCCCGATACACCTTAAGCCCCTACCAGTCCTGCCAATATCGTTTAAAATTACGCTATGAAAAATTTTACCGACAAACTTATCCTCATCGGGCTGATGGGCGCGGGCAAAACCACTCTGGGCAGACAGGTTGCCCGCTCCCTAAATTACCGCTTTTACGACTGCGACCATGAAATTTCGGCAGCCGCCGGCGTTTCCATCCCCACCATATTTGAAATGGAAGGCGAACAGGGATTCCGTTCGCGCGAAACCGCCATGCTCAAAAAGCTGGTTATCCTGCCCCATATCGTCCTGTCCACCGGCGGCGGCACGGTGTTAAAAGAAGAAAACCGCGCCCTTATCCGCAAAAGCGGCACGGTCGTCTATCTGCACGCCCCACCCGAAACCCTGCTCGAACGGACGCGCTGCGACAGTAGCCGCCCCCTTTTACAAGTTGCCGATCCCTTGGGCAGATTGCGCGAACTCTACACCGCACGCGACCCGCTTTACAGGCAAACCGCCGACTTCACTATCGAATCGGGAAACTGCCGGCAAACCATACAAACCCTGCTCAACCTTTTATCCGAATAAAAAACCGACGCATGAAAACACTGAACGTACACGCACCTTCGCACACCTACCCTATCTTTATCGGCAACGGACTGATACGGCAGGCCAGCAGCCTGCTCCAACCGTATCTTGGCAAACGCGCCGCCATCATTACCAACGAAACCGTCGCCCCACTCTACCTCGACACGCTTCAGACGGCATTGAATGCGGCAGGCATTCCCCATTTCAGCATCATCCTGCCCGACGGCGAGGCGTACAAAAACTGGCAGACGCTCAACCTTATTTTTGACGGACTGATTCAAAACCGCGCCGAACGTAAAACCACACTCATCGCACTGGGCGGCGGCGTTATCGGCGACATGGTCGGCTTTGCCGCCGCCACCTACCAGCGCGGTGTCCCATTCATTCAAATACCGACTACGCTGTTAAGCCAGGTTGACTCATCGGTTGGCGGCAAAACCGCCATCAACCACCCGCTCGGCAAAAATATGATCGGCGCGTTTTACCAGCCTCAGGCGGTGCTTGCCGACTTGGACACGCTGCACACCCTGCCCGTCCGCGAATTGTCCGCCGGTATGGCGGAAGTCATCAAATACGGCGCGCTCGGCGACATCGGTTTTTTCGAATGGCTCGAACAAAACATATCCGGACTGATGACGCTCGATAAAGGAAAACTCGCCGAAGCCGTGTACCGTTGCTGCCAAATGAAGGCAGACATCGTCGCACAGGACGAGACCGAACAAGGCATACGTGCATGGCTCAACCTCGGACACACCTTCGGACACGCCATTGAAACCGAGATGGGTTACGGCACTTGGCTGCATGGAGAAGCCGTCGCCGCCGGCTGCGTGTTGGCGGCGCGTTTGTCCGAACAACTGGGCAACATCTCCGCCGCAGATACCGCACGGCTCGCCGCCCTGTTTGAAGCCGCCAGACTGCCGTCCGCACCGCCCGTGTTCCCATTCGAAAAATGGCTCGAACATATGAGCCACGATAAAAAAGTCAGCGGCGGCATCATGCGCTTTATCGGATTAAAGAGGCTGGGAGAAGCCGTCATCACCGAAATCACTGATACGGACATCCTCCGCCGCACCCTGCAACCTTATCTCTGATTAGCCATACCGATGCCGTCTGAAGGGCGTTCAGACGGCATCAGCTTTACCGGTGTGTTGCCGCGCAGGTTTGACGCACGATGATAACTTTCCATCATCATTCTCCGCGAAAGCGGGCATCCGGTTATCCCATATCGCAGGGATTTATCCGGAATAACGACAATCTGTCCGCCGTCATTCCCGCAAAAGCGGGAATCCAGTCCGTTCAGTTTCGGTCATTTCCGATGAATTCCTGTTGCTTTTCATTTCTAGATTCCCACTTTCGTGGGAATGACGGCGGAAGGGTTTTGGTTTTTTTCCGATAAATTCCTGTTGCTTTTCATTTCTAGATTCCCACTTTTGTGGAAATGACGGCGGAAGGGTTTTGGTTTTTTCCGATAAATTCCTGTTGCTTTTCATTTCTAGATTCCCACTTTCGTGGGAATGACTGCGGAGGGTTTTTTGTTGTTTCGGAGAAGTTTCTGCAACCCTAAAATCTCGTTATTTCCACAAAAAACAGAAAACCGAAACAGCAACTTAAAACCCCGTCATTCCCGCGAAAGCGGGAATCCAGTCCGTTCGGTTTCGGTTATTTCCGATAAATTCCTGTTGCTTTTCATTTCTAGATTCCCACTTTTGTGGGAATGACGGCGGAGGGGTTTTTGTTGTTTCGGAGAAGTTTCTGCAACCCTAAAATCTCGTTATTTCCACAAAAAACAGAAAACCGAAACAGCAACTTAAAACCCCGTCATTCCCGCGAAAGCGGGAATCCAGTCCATTCAGTTTTGGTCATTTCCGATAAATTCCTGTTGCTTTTCATTTCTAGATTCCCACTTTCGTGGGAATGATGGCGGAAGGTTTTTTTGTTGTTTCGGAGAAGTTTCTGCAACCCTAAAATCTCGTTATTTCCACAAAAAACAGAAAACCGAAACAGCAACTTAAAACCCCGTCATTCCCGCGAAAGCGGGAATCCAGTCCGTTCAGTTTTGGTCATTTCCGATAAATTCCTGTTGCTTTTCATTTCTAGATTCCCACTTTCGTGGGAATGACGGCGGAGGGGTTTTGGTTTTTTTCCGATAAATTCCTGTTGCTTTTCATTTCTAGATTCCCACTTTCGTGGGAATGACGGCGGAGGGGTTTTGGTTTTTTTCCGATAAATTCCTGTTGCTTTTCATTTCTAGATTCCCACTTTCGTGGGAATGACGGCGGAAGGGTTTTGGTTTTTCCCGATAAATTCTTGAGGCATTGAAATTCTAGATTCCCGCCTGCGCGGGAATGACGGATTTTAGGTTTCTGTTCTTAGTTTTCTGTTTTTGCGGGAATAATGGGGAAAATGACGGCTCAAAAGTTACGGAACGAAAAACAACCGAAACCGGACAAGTCGGATTCCCGCCTGAGCGGAAATGGCGGAATTTTAAGTTTCCGTCTTTGTTTTCCGTTTTCGCGTGAACAATGGAGGAACAAGCCGTATTTCAGACGGCATTTTCAGTTCGGGGTATAATTCGAATACTTGCGACCATCTGAATCATTTGGACAAACTATGTGTCAACTGCTGGGCATGAACTGCAATACGCCGACCGATATTATGTTTTCCTTTGAAGGCTTCCGCCGCAGGGGCGGCATTACCGACCATCACGCCGACGGTTTCGGCATCGGGTTCTTCGAAGGCAAAGGCGTGCGCCTGTTCCATGACGACAAGCCGAGTGCAAACTCCCCCGTCGCCGACCTCGTACGCGCCTACCAGATTAAATCGGAAAACGTCGTCGCCCATATCCGCAAAGCATCGCAAGGACAAACCTCGCTGGCGAACACTCATCCCTTTATGCGCGAAATGTGGGGCGGCTACTGGCTGTTTGCACACAACGGACATTTGGTCGACTTCTTTCCCGCACAGGGCGAATTTTTCCATCCCGTCGGCACAACCGACTCCGAACGCGCGTTCTGCCACATCCTCAACCGTCTGCGCACCCGCTTTGCCGCCCGTCCCGACGACGAAACCCTGTTTGACGCGATTGCGGGGCTGACACACGAAATCCGCAAGTTCGGGCTGTTTAACTTTATGCTTTCAGACGGCATTTCCCTGTTTGCCCACGCCAGCACACTGCTGCACTACATCGTCCGCCAAGCCCCGTTCGGCAAGGCACGTCTGCTCGACGACGATGTAATGGTCGATTTTGCCGAAGTAACCACGCCGGACGACCGCGTTGCCGTTATCGCCACCCTGCCGCTGACCCGCGACGAATCATGGTCCCAACTTGCCGTAAACGAACTGGTCATGTTCCGCGAAGGCAAAATTATTTTAAACGACCGACCCCGTAACCCCGTCTATATGAGTACCGAAGAAGGCCTGGAAATCGCACGCGCAGCCGGCGTATCGGTTTGATTCAGACGGCATCAGGAAGGAAATACCATGAAATGCCCGTTTTGCAGCCACCCGGACACCCGAGTTGCCGATTCCCGCCTGATGGAAGAGCGCAATACCGTCCGCCGCCGCCGCCACTGCCCCAACTGCGGCAAACGCTTCGGCACACTCGAAACCGTCGAACTCAAAATGCCCGCCGTCATAGGTCCGGACAAAAAACGTTCGCCCTTCAATGCACAACGTCTCCGCAACGACCTGACCGCCGCCGCCCGAAAATCCGCCCTGACACCCGAACAGATTGACGAAACCGTCCGCCTGACGGAACACAGGCTCTACACTTCGGGTCTTCGCGACATCCCCTCTGCCGAACTTGCCGACATGGTGCTAAAAGAGCTGCTTGAGCACAACACGGAAGCCGCCGTCCGTTTCGCCGCACTGCACAAACACTTCGACAATCCGGCAGACTTTGCCTCGTGGCTGGCGCAAGCCGTCAAAACAGACCGCAAAGCCTGATTCCCCCAACCCATATTGATACGGTATCCCTATGTTTTCGGACACAGATATATCCATGATGGAAAACGCCCTCCAACTTGCCGCTTTGGGGCGTTTTTCCACTTCGCCCAATCCGCGCGTCGGCTGCGTTATCGCACACGGCAGCCAAATTGTCGGACAGGGCTTCCACGTCAAAGCGGGCGAACCGCACGCCGAAGTCCACGCATTGCGTCAGGCGGGCGAAATGGCACAAGGCGCGACCGCCTTTGTTACCCTCGAACCGTGCAGCCATTACGGGCGTACCCCGCCCTGTGCCGAAGCTCTGCTCCGTTCCGGCGTAACACGCGTCGTCGCCGCCATGCACGACCCCAACCCGCTGGTTGCAGGCAAAGGGCTTGCCCTGCTCGAAGCAGCGGGCATCAAGACGGAATGCGGACTACTTGAAAACAAAGCACGCGAACTCAACCGGGGATTTTTATCGCGCATCGAACGCCGCCGCCCCTTCGTCCGCCTCAAATGCGCCGTTTCGCTGGACGGCAAAACCGCGCTTTCAGACGGCAGCAGCTTTTGGATTACCGGCGAAGAAGCGCGTGCCGACGTACAGGTTTTGCGCGCCGAAAGCTGCGCGGTGCTGACCGGCATCGGTACCGTATTGGCTGACAACCCGTGGCTCAACGTCCGAGCCTTCCCGACCCTGCGCCAACCCGCACGCATCGTGTTAGACAGCCGCCTGCGCCTGCCCCCGTACAGCCATTTGGTTACCGACGGACAATCTCCGACCTACATCGCCACCTTGGAACGCGATGAAGACAAACTCCGCCCCTATCGGGAACACGCACATATCCGCATCCTGATGCCGTCTGAAACAGCAGACGGCAAAATCGACCTGCACCACCTGATGCGGCTGCTTGCCGACGAAGGATTCGGCGAAATCATGGTCGAAGCAGGCTCCGAACTCACATCCGCATTTTTGGCAGAAGATTTGGCGGACGAAATCGTTTTATACCGCTCGCCCAAAATCCTCGGCATCGGCAAAGACTTGCTCTCCCTGCCCGAGAATCGTACCGCACTGACCGATCCTCCTTTATGGACGCCCGTTTCCAGCGAAATCCTCGAACACGACATCAAAACCGTGTTCCGAAAAAACGATAACGTTTTTTGACGGATTCATGACAGTTTCACTATATAATACCGAGATGAAATAACATTCTTCAGACGGCACTGCCGTCTGAAACGCCGTGAGGACAATATGAAAGACCAGCTTATCCGAAAATTTGCAGACCAGACCGCCGTCATCGGCATCGTCGGTTTGGGCTATGTCGGACTGCCGCTGATGCTGCGCTACACCGATGCCGGCTTCCGCGTCCTCGGCTTCGACATCGACACCTTCAAAACCGGCAGGCTTAATGCAGGCAAAAGCTATATCGAACACATCCCTTCCGAAAAAATCGCAGCGGCACGCCGAAAAGGTTTTGAAGCCACTGACGACTTTTCCCGGATTGCCGAAGCAGATGCCGTCATCCTGTGCGTTCCGACCCCACTGAACAAATACCGCGAACCCGACATCAGCTTCGTTACCGGCACCACCGACGCAGTCAAACCCTACCTGCGCGCCGGTCAGGTTCTGTCGCTCGAATCGACCACCTACCCCGGCACGACCGAAGAAGAACTGCTGCCGCGCGTCGAGGCAAGCGGTTTGAAAGCCGGTAGAGACATCTTCCTCGTCTATTCGCCCGAACGCGAAGACCCGGGCAACCCCAATTTTGAAACGCGCACCATCCCCAAAGTCGTCGGCGGACACACGCCCGCCTGCCTCGAAGTCGGCATCGCGCTGTACAGCCCCGCCATCGACCGCGTCGTCCCCGTCAGCTCGACCAAGGCCGCCGAACTGACCAAGCTGCTGGAAAACATCCACCGCGCCGTCAACATCGGTCTGGTTAACGAAATGAAAATCGTCGCCGACAAAATGGGCATAGACATCCACGAGGTCATCGATGCCGCCGCCACCAAGCCCTTCGGCTTCGTCCCGTATTACCCCGGTCCCGGCCTGGGCGGGCACTGCATCCCCATCGACCCCTTCTACCTCACATGGAAAGCACGCGAATACGGCGTAAACACGCGCTTCATCGAACTGGCGGGCGAAGTCAATTCCCATATGCCCGACTACGTTATCGGCAAAACCGCCCTCGCTCTCAACGGCATCAACCGCTCCGTCAAAGGCAGCAAAATTCTGATTCTGGGCATTTCCTACAAAAAAAACGTGGACGACATGCGCGAAAGCCCCTCGGTGGAAGTGATGGACAGGCTGCACAAACTGGGGGCGGACATCGCCTATTCCGACCCCCATGTCGCCGTTTTCCCCCATATTCCCGGACACCACTGCTTCAACCTTTCCAGTACCCCGATTACGGCAGAAACGCTGGCAGGCTTCGACTGCGTGGTACTGACCACCGACCATGACAAATTCGACTACCCGCTTATCGCCGAACACGCCAAACTCATCGTCGATACGCGCGGACGCTTCCGCGACGGCAGCCCGAAAGTCGTCAAAGCCTGATAAAGAAAGGTTTCAGACGGCATTGGAGAGTATCCCGATGCCGTCTGAACATTTGAAATGGACACAAAAAAAATCCTCGGCTACGCGGCAGGTTCGCTCGGCAGTGCGGTTTTGGGCATCATGACCCTGCCGCTGCTGTCGTGGTATTTCCCTGCCGCCGACATCGGACGCATCATACTGATGCAGACGGCGGCAGGCTTGGGCATATTGGTTTTGGGCATGGGTTTGGATCAGGCATACATCCGCGAATACTATGCCTCCGCCGACAAAGACACTTTGTTCAAAACCCTGTTCCTGCCGCCGCTGCTGTCGGCCGCACTTGCCGCCGCCTTTCTGCTTTCCCGTCCCAAAATGCCGTCTGAAATCCTGTTTTCGCTCGACAGCTCCGCCGTCGGCATCGGGTTGATGCTGTTTGCACTCACCATTTTGCCCATCCGTTTTTTATCACTGATTTTGCGTATGGAGGAACGTGCGTTTGCCTTTTCTTCCGCACAACTCATACCGAAGCTCGCCATCCTGCTGCTGTTGCCTCCGGCTGTCGCACTGCTGCATTTTCCGGCGCACACGGCAACCCTGACCGCCGTTTACACGCTGGCGAACCTCGCCGCCCTCGCCCTGTTGCTGTTTCAAAACCGATGCCGTCTGAAAGCCGCATGGCGCGCACCGTTTTCATCCGTCGTCCTGCATCGCGGCCTGCGCTACGGCATACCGCTCGCACTGGGCAACCTCGCCTACTGGGGACTGACTTCTGCCGACCGCTTCTTTCTGAAAGGATACGCCGGATTGGAACAGCTCGGCATATACTCGATGGGGATTACCTTCGGTGCGGCGGCACTGGTGTTCCAAAATATTTTTTCAACGGTCTGGACGCCGCATATCTTCCGCATGGTCGAAGAAAATGCCCCGATGCCGCACATTTCGGCAACCGCAGAATCCGCCGCCGCGCTGCTTGCCGCAGCCGTCTGCCTGACCGGTATTTTTTCACCTTTGGTTTCCGGCCTGCTGCCTGAAACCTATGCGCCCGTCAGGTTTATCGTCGTATCGTGCATGTTGCCGCCGCTGTTTTACACGCTGACCGAAATCAGCGGTATTGGTTTGAATGTCGTCCGCAAAACACGGCTGATTACGCTTGCCAACCTGACCGCGCTGTCGGCAAACCTGCTGCTGTTGAGGCTGCTCGTGCCGTCTGAAGGAGCGCGCGGTGCGGCGGTTGCCTGCGCCGCCTCATTCTGGCTGTTTTTTGTTTTAAAGACAGAAAGCTCTTCCCGCCTGTGGCAGCCGCTCAAACGCCTGCCGCTTTATATGCACACATTGTTCTGCCTGACCTCCGCGACAGTCCACGCCTGTTTCGGCACACGGGAAAACCATCCCCTGTTCGCCGCCGTATGGGCTGTATATTTGGCAGGCTGCATCCTGCGGCACAAAACAGAATTAAACCGCCTGTTTTGCCGTCTGAAAAACATGGGTTCTACATCATGAAAATCGTTTTGACCACTTCTATGGCGGGTCTGGGCGGCACGGAAAACGCCACCTTCCGCCTCGGCCGGCTACTCAGACAGCACGGACACGACATCATCCTTGCCTCTTCGGACGGACCGTTGCTCAAAGAGGCTCAAGCCTTGGGCATACGTTGGCAACCCGTCGATTTCTATCGCGGCGGCCTTTTCGGCTACTTCAAAGGCATGATTGCCTACGCCCGAATGCTGCGGCGCGAACAACCCGACATCATCCACTGCCAAATGGCGCGCATCGTGCCCGCCTGCGCCGTTGCCGCCAAAATCGTTTCGCCGAAAACCAAAGTGTTCTACCACGCACGTGGGCTCAACCCCGAAACCTATCCGAAAATCGCCCGGCTGTTCGACCGTTTGGGCGTGTACATCATCGGCAACTGCAAACACGAGCGCGACAAACTCATCCGCTACGGTTTTCCCGCCCACCGCATCACTTATACCTACAACGCGCTGCACCGTCCCGATTCCGTTCCCGAAAAAACCGCCAAAGGCTGCGTCATGCTCGGCACGCTGTCGCGTCTGGACACTGTCCGCGCCGTGCATCTGATGCTGGACATTTTCAAAAAAATGGTCGACCGCGATATGCCCGTACGCCTGAACGTGGCGGGCATAGGCGAAGAAATGGACAATTTGAAAGCGCAGGCGGAACGTCTGGGCATAGACGGCAAAGTTACCTTCCTCGGCGGCGTGCGCGATTTGACCGCCTACTTCAAAGACGTGGATATTTTGGTGAACACGCCCCACTGCATCGGCGACCACGGCGCAGGTGTGGGCAACAACATCTTAGAAGCCGGACTTTACGACACACCCGTCGTTACCTACGATATGGCGGGCATTTCCGAAATGGTCGTCAACGGGGAAACGGGTTACTGCATCCCCTTCGGCGACGAAGAAGCCTTTATCGCCGCCGTAGACACGCTCGTCAGACAGCCGCTGTTGCGCGAAGCAATGGGCAAAAGGCTGCACGCACACGTCGCCGCACTCTGTTCCGACGACGAAATCTACCGTACCACCATGGCCGCCTATACCATGTAATGCCGTCTGAAAGCCGCCGATGAACATCACCATAGTCGCCCCCTACTGCTCGCTGCCGTCCGAACCGTATTTCAACCGCTTTTGGTATCTGGCAGAACGATTGTCGCAATCGCACGACGTGTTGCTGATTACCAGCCGTTTCCGCCACTACGACAAATCCTTCAGACGGCATGAAGATGCACGAAACGCCTCCGCAGAGCGACTGAAGGTCATACTGCTGGACGAGCCGGGATACGGCAAAAACGTCTCACTGGCACGGCTTGCCAGCCACCGCACCTTCGTCAAAAATTTCGAACGCCTCTTAGAAGGTTGCCGCCCGCACGAATGGGACATCGTCTATTCCGCCTATCCGCTGATGGCGACCAACTTGCTTTTAGGCAGGCATAAAGCGCGTTTGAACTACAAACTGATTATCGACGTACAGGACGTATGGCCGGAATCCTTCTCCTCGGTCGTACCGTTTTTGAAAAAAATCCCCCACAACCTGCTGCCCTTTGCCGACCGCGCCGATTGCGCCTACCGCTGCGCCGACGCATTGGTCGCCGTCTCGCAAACCTACCTCGACCGTGCCAAAGAAGCCAATCCCGACGTCCCCGCCGAAACCGTCTATATCGGCGCGGATTTCCCCACCATCACATCCTCGCCCGCACACCGTTTCGACACGGTCAAAACCCGCTTCTTCTATTTCGGCACGCTTAGCCACAGCTACGATGTCGATACTGCCTGCAGGGGGATACAGAAACTTCTGGACAGCGGGAAAAACGTCGAACTGCACATCATGGGCGGCGGCCCCGACCTAGAAAAGCTGAAACAGCATGAAAACCGCGCCATCAAGTTTTACGGCTACCTCCCCTACGCCGAAATGATGTCGGTCGCCAAAGGCTGCGACATCGCCGTCAACGCCATCCATAGCCACGCCATGCAGTCGGTTACCAACAAACTTTCCGACTACATGGCATTGCAAAAACCCGTGCTGAACAGCCAGACCAATGCCGAAGTCCTCGACCTCCTGAACCTGCTGCCGCACGAAAACTACCGTTCCGGCGACGTGGACAGCTTCATTCAAGCCGCCAAAAATATTTTGAAACGCAAAAACGACCCCGTTCAGTCCGACGAAATCGTCCGCCGCTTCAGGCGCGACATCTCCTATCAAAAAATCGTCAACCTGATTGAAAGATTAGCCCATGAGTAAATTCTTCAAACGCCTGTTCGACATCATCGCATCCGCATCAGGGCTGATTGTCCTCTCACCCGTTTTCCTGATTTTGGCGTACCTCATCCGCAAGAATCTGGGTTCGCCCGTCTTCTTCATTCAGGAACGCCCCGGAAAGGACGGAAAACCTTTTAAAATGGTCAAATTCCGTTCCATGCGCGACGCGCTTGATTCAGACGGCATTCCGCTGCCCGACGGAGAACGCCTGACACCGTTCGGCAAAAAACTGCGTGCCGCCAGCCTGGACGAACTGCCCGAACTGTGGAACGTCCTCAAAGGCGACATGAGCCTGGTCGGCCCCCGCCCGCTGCTGATGCAATATCTGCCGCTGTACGACCATTTCCAAAACCGCCGCCACGAAATGAAACCCGGCATTACCGGCTGGGCGCAGGTCAACGGGCGCAACGCCGCCTCATGGGACGAACGCTTCGCATGCGACATCTGGTATATCGACCACTTCAGCCTGTGCCTCGACATCAAAATCCTACTGCTGACGGTTAAAAAAGTATTAATCAAGGAAGGGATTTCCGCACAGGGCGAAGCCACCATGCCCCCTTTCACAGGAAAACGCAAACTCGCCGTCGTCGGTGCGGGCGGACACGGCAAAGTCGTTGCCGAGCTTGCCGCCGCACTCGGCACATACGGCGAAATCGTTTTTCTGGACGACCGCGCACAAGGCAGCGTCAACGGCTTCCCCGTTATCGGCACGACGCTGCTGCTTGAAAACAGTTTATCGCCCAAACAATACGACGTCGCCGTCGCCGTCGGCAACAACCGTATCCGTCGCCAAATCGCCGAAAAAGCCGCCGCGCTCGGCTTCGCCCTGCCCGTTCTGATTCATCCGGACGCATATGTTTCCCCGTCGGCAACCGTCGGTCAGGGCTGCGTCGTCATAGCTCAGGCAGTCGTACAGGCAGGCAGCGTATTGAAAGACGGCGTGATTGTGAACACTGCCGCCACCGTCGATCACGACTGCCTGCTTAACGCTTTCGTCCACATCAGCCCAGGCGCGCACCTGTCGGGCAACACGCATATCGGCGAAGAAAGCTGGATAGGCACGGGCGCGTGCAGCCGCCAGCAGATCCGTATCGGCAGCCGCGCAACCATTGGAGCGGGCGCAGTCGTCGTGCGCGACGTTTCAGACGGCATGACCGTCGCGGGCAACCCGGCAAAGCCCCTTACGGGCAAAAACCCCAAGACCGGGACGGCATAAGCGATTAAAATAAACCTCCGTACAAACCGATTGGCTGTGTTTTAATATAGTGTTGATAGGCATACTTGGCTTCAAGGTATTCAACAGGATAGGTTTATTCCTAATCGGAAAATAATTGTCTTTTCCCTTGCAAATAATTGAAATCAACAGATTACTAAAACACAGCCTTTTAAAAGGAAAAAAATGACTCACCCAAATAGAAACTGGCAGAGAAGATGGTCGGTAGATTTCGAACAACAAACCGCAACGCATAAAGAAGGTTGGGTATTTGAGTTTAAAAAAGTTTCAGACGGCGTTTTTGACGGCAAATTGATTCGTCAGCCAGAAAACCTCACGCTTGAGCAAATTAAAAACGCGCCGCGCATTGCCCGTGAAGCGGACGAGGCATGGGAGCGCGCACGGAAGGGGCGGCAATGATAAGCAACCCCCAATTCGGCTACACGCCGGCCAATTTGAAGGCGGTGCGGCAAAAATACGGGCTGACGCAGCAGGCGGCGGATTTGTTGACGGTCGGCATATCCGGCTACCAACGGTGGGAGGCTGATATTACCCTCAAAAGCCATACCGATATGCCGTTAGAAAAATGGTTTAAATTTTTACAAAAACTAACACAATTAAATCAGCGGATATAGCCAAACGTCCTGCTTTGCCAGTCTAATCGAAGTTCATATGTTGAATAGATCGAAAAACACAAAATTGTCGAAAACTAAGACGGCTAAAAATGATGTGTTATACACACAATACTCTGATATTGAAAAAGAAATTCAAGCCTACCTGGAATTTAACCCCAATGTATTCAGGGATAAAACGGTCTTGCTTCCGTGTACGGCGAATTTACGCATCAATGCAGCGATGATGACTTTTTTCGGCCCAACGGTAATATCAACGGACTGTTAAAACACAGCCAACCGATTTTGACAACACCTGCGGCGTGCGACCGATTCATCGGGACACGCAAAACCCCTCCATCAGACGGCATATTGTCAGAAATGCCGTCTGAACCTGACGGACCAAACACCATGCTGAACACCTCTCTCTCCCCGTGGCCGAGCTTCACCCAAGAAGAAGCCGATGCCGTTTCCAAAGTCCTGCTGTCCAACAAAGTCAATTACTGGACGGGCAGCGAATGCCGCGAATTTGAAAAAGAATTTGCTGCTTTCGCCGGCACGCGGTACGCCGTCGCCCTTTCCAACGGCACGCTGGCACTCGATGTCGCGCTTAAAGCAATGGGCATAGGCGCAGGCGACGACGTCATCGTTACCTCGCGCACCTTCCTCGCCTCCGCGTCCTGCATCGTTAACGCAGGCGCAAACCCCGTGTTCGCCGACGTGGATTTGAACAGCCAAAACATCAGCGTAGAAACCATCAAAGCCGCGCTGACGCCGAATACCAAAGCCGTCATCGTCGTCCACCTTGCCGGTATGCCCGCCGAAATGGACGGCATCATGGCTTTGGCAAAAGAACATGATTTGTGGGTGATTGAAGACTGCGCCCAAGCGCACGGTGCGAAATACAAAGGCAAATCCGTCGGCTCTATCGGCCACGTCGGCGCTTGGTCGTTCTGCCAAGACAAAATCATGACCACCGGCGGCGAAGGCGGCATGGTTACGACCAACGACAAAACCCTGTGGGAAAAAATGTGGTCGTACAAAGACCACGGCAAAAGCTACGATGCCGTGTACCACCGCGAACACGCACCCGGTTTCCGCTGGCTGCACGAAAGCTTCGGCACCAACTGGCGCATGATGGAAATGCAGGCAGTCATCGGCCGCATCCAGCTCAAACGCATGCCCGAATGGACGGCACGCCGCCAAGCGCACGCCGCCAAACTGGCTGAAAGCTTGGGCAAGTTCGCCAGCATCCGCTTGGTTGAAGTCGCCGACTACATCGAACACGCGCAATACAAGTTCTACGCCTTCGTCAAACCCGAACACCTCAAAGACGGCTGGACGCGCGACCGCATCGTGAACGAACTGAACGCGCGCAAAGTCCCCTGCTATCAAGGCAGCTGCTCCGAAGTGTATTTGGAAAAAGCCTTCGACAACACGCCTTGGCGACCGAAAGAGCGTTTGAAAAATGCTGTCGAACTGGGCGACACCAGCCTGATGTTCTTGGTGCACCCGACGCTGACCGACGGCGAAATCGCGTTCTGCAAAGAACACATCGAAGCCGTATTGACCGAAGCCACACGATAACCCTTCAGACGGCATATGCCGTCTGAAAAACACACGCCGCCGACAACATGACTCTGGAAACCCTGCTTGCCCTACCGCGCAACATCAAGAAAATCTGTTTCCTCATACACGATTTTCTGATGATTTTCATTGCCTTTTGGTTTACCCAAAGCCTGAAGGCAGACTATTCCGAAGAATGGTTCAGCCTTGCCAACTGGCAGTCTTTCCTGCTGACCGCGCTTTTGACCGCCGCTCTGTTTGCCCGTCTCGGGCTGTACCGCGCCGTTACACGCTTTGTCAGTTTCCACGTCCTGACCACCGCCTTTGCCGGCAGCCTCGTCTCCGCCGTACTGTTTTTTCTCAATACGCTGATATTTGAAGAAAAATTGCGCCTCGCTCTGCCCGTCGTCTACTTTCTGCTGCTGCTTGTCTCCGTAACCGGCTCCCGCATGGTCATACGCGGCCTTTTATCCGACCACCAAAAAAAACATATGACCCCCGTCATCATTTACGGCGCGGGACGATCGGGCAGACAACTGCTCGAGGCCGTCAAACAGATACGCGAATATTCCGCGGTCGCCTTTGTGGACGACAACCCCAAGCTTTGGCACACCGTCATCTACGACCTTGCCGTTTACCAGCCCGATGCCATCGCCTTCCTCATCGAACGTTACGGCGTGGAAAAAATCCTGCTCGCCATTCCCAGCGCGACTCAGGAACAACGCCGCCGAATCATCAGCAAACTGGAAGCCTATCCATGCGAAGTGTTGACCATTCCCGGAATGAAAGACCTGATGGACGGGAAAATCAGCATCGGCACGCTCAAAAAAATCTCCGTGTCCGACCTGCTCGGGCGTGATTCCGTCGCGCCCGACGACCGCCTGATGAGTGCCGACATCGAAGGCAAAACCGTCATGGTAACCGGCGCGGGCGGCTCCATCGGTTCGGAACTCTGCCGCCAGATTATCCGCCGCCGCCCCGAAAAGCTGCTGCTGTTTGAGTTATCCGAATTCGCCCTGTACGCCGTCGAAAAAGAATTGCGCGAAACCTGCATCCAAAAACGCCTCGACACCGAAATCCTGCCCTTTCTCGGTTCGGTGCAAAACCGCACCCTGCTCGAACACGTCATGACCGCCTTTTCCGTTGCGACCGTCTATCACGCCGCCGCCTACAAACACGTCCCCATGGTCGAATTCAACACCGTCGAAGGCATACGCAACAACATCTTCGGCACACTCGAGTGCGCGCTTGCCGCCACGGCTTCGGGCGTAAGAACCTTCGTCCTCATCTCCACCGACAAAGCCGTCCGCCCCACCAACACCATGGGTGCCAGCAAACGCATGGCGGAACTCTGCCTTCAGGCACTCGCCGCCGAACCCGGACAAAAAACCCGCTTCAGCATGGTACGTTTCGGCAATGTTTTAGGTTCGTCCGGCTCCGTTGTCCCGCTGTTTGAAAAACAGATTGCCGAAGGCGGCCCGCTCACCCTGACCCACCCCGACATCACACGTTATTTCATGACCATACCCGAAGCCGCCCAACTCGTCATACAGGCAGGTGCGATGGGTACGGGCGGCGACGTATTCGTCCTCGACATGGGCGAATCCGTCAAAATCATCGACCTTGCCCGCCAAATGATTACCTTAAGCGGCCTCAAACCCAAAACACCCGAACAACCCGACGGCGACATCGAAATCCTCATTACCGGACTGCGTCCCGGAGAAAAACTCTACGAAGAGCTGCTCATCGGCGACAACGTCCGCAAAACCAGCCATCCGCGCATCATGACCGCCAACGAGACCATGCTGCCGTGGCACGAACTCTCCGCCCTGCTCGACCGCATCCGTGCGGCCTGCGACCGTTACGACCAGCAAACAATCCGCACCCTGCTCATCAATGCCCCGACCGGCTTTGCCCCGAGCGACGGCATCTGCGACCTGCTTTGGGTACGAGAAACACACAGAAAAAATGCCGTCTGAACCTTCAGACGGCATAACGTACAAACCAACCTACCTTACACACACGGAGTTTGACATGCAGTTTTCAGCATTCGGCGAAAAATTCACGCAACACAGCGGCATCCTCCAACTGATGGACGACCTCGGCGACGCGCTCAAAAGCGACAAGCCCGTCAACATGCTCGGCGGCGGCAACCCGGCGCGCATTCCGGAAATCGATCGGGCGTTTACCGACATATTCTCCAAACTGGCGGCGGAACACGCCGTCGAAAACATCGGCAACTACTCCAATCCCCAAGGCGATGCCACGCTAATTGACGCGCTGACCGCCTTCCTCAACCGCGAATACGGCTGGAACCTGACCGCCGACAATATCGCGCTGACCAACGGTTCGCAAAACGCGTTTTTCTATTTATTCAACCTCTTCGGCGGCAAATTCAACCTTTCAGACGGCACATCCGCAGAAAAAGCCATTTTGTTGCCGCTCGCGCCCGAATACATCGGCTATGCCGACGTGCATGTCGAAGGGCAGCACTTCGTTTCCGTCAAGCCCAAAATCGAAAACGTCGAACACGAAAGCGAAGCAGGCTTCTTCAAATACCGCGTGGACTTTGACGCACTGGAAAACCTGCCCGAACTCAAAGCGGGCAAAATCGGTGCGATTTGCTGTTCGCGCCCGACCAACCCGACCGGCAATGTGTTGACCGACGGCGAAATGGCGCGTTTGGACGCTTTGGCGTGTGAACATGGGATTCCGCTGATTATCGACAACGCCTACGGAATGCCGTTCCCCAACATCATTTACAGCGACGTGACGCTGAATTGGCACGAAAACATCATCCTCTGCTTCAGCCTGTCCAAAGTCGGCCTGCCGGGCGTTCGCACCGGCATCATCGTCGCCGCGCCCGAAGTCGTCAAAGCCGTCAGCAGCCTGAATGCGATTGTGAACCTTGCCCCCACGCGCTTCGGCGCGGCCATCGCCGCCCCGCTGCTGGAAAGCGGCGAGATGAAACGGCTTGCCGACCAAGTTATCCGACCGTTTTACCGTAATCAGGCACAAACCGCCGTCTCGCTGCTCAAGCGGGAGCTGGGCGCGTACCCGATGAAAATCCACAAACCCGAAGGCGCGATTTTCCTGTGGCTCTGGTTTGAAAACCTGCCCGTTTCGTCGCAAACCTTGTACGAAATGCTCAAAGCCGAAGGCACGCTGATTATTCCGGGCGAGCATTTCTTCGTCGGCATCGACACGCGGGATTATCCGCACGCGGGCGAGTGCATCCGTATGAGCATCGCGCAGGACGCTCAAACGCTGGAAAAAGGCATTGCCGCCATCGGTAAAACCGTCCGAAAACTGTACGACAACATTTAAACCGCAAAAAATGCCGTCTGAAAGGTTTTCAGACGGCATTTTTATCCGCATTCAATGTCGGGAGAAATGCGCCCACACCGGCCTGCAGTTTTCCGGCAATTCGGGACATGCGCCGAGGATGCCGCCGCTGAAGTCGTTTAAACGGTGGAAGTCGCTGCCCGCGCTTGCCAACAATCCGAAGCGTTCTGCCAAAAATGCGTAGTTGAGGCGGTCGTTTTTGCAGCAGTTGCCGCTGTGGACTTCGATGCCTGCGCCGCCGAGGCTTTTAAATTCTTCAAACAGATTGCGCTTGGCGGTGGCGGACAAATCGTAGCGCATGGGGTGGGCGATGACTGCCATGCCGCCCGAGCCGTTGACGGCGGAGACGCAGTCTTCCAGCGTCGCCCATTCGTGTCGGACGGCGCAGGATTTGCCGTCGCCCAAGTATTTGATGAACGCCTGCTGCTTGTTTTTGACGTATCCGTTTTTGATGAGGAACTCGGCGACGTGGGTGCGGCTGACCATTTCTTTGTTTGCCGCCAACTCCAGCGCGCCGTCGTATGCGCCGCCGATGCCTTTCTTTTCGAGCTTGGCGGCGATGGCTTCAAGACGTTTCAGACGGCCTTGCCGCACTTGCACCAACAGGTTTTGCAGGTTTTCGTCCTGCTCGTCGAAATCCAAACCGACAACGTGTATGGTACGCCCGCGCCACGTTACGGAAATTTCCACGCCGTTAATCAGGCGCAAACCGAGCCTGTCGGCTTCGGCGCGCGCTTCGGCGATGCCGCCCGTGTGGTCGTGGTCGGTCAACGCCAGCAGCGTGCAGCCGTTTTGATGCGCGAGGCGCACGACTTCGGCGGGGGAGAGCATACCGTCGGAAACGGTGGAATGGCAGTGCAGGTCTATCATGGGGTGTTATGTGTGTTGTGAATGAAGGTCGGGATGTTTCAATGTTGTCGGGCAGTGTGGCGGCGGCGGTCATTTTAAAAAACAGGTGTATGGCAAATTCAAAGGAAAAGTCCCTATGCCGTCATTCCCGCGCAGGCGGGAATCCAGACCTTGATTTGTCAAAAATATTTAAGGTTAACCGCTATTTCGAACTTCCGGATTCCCGCCTGCGCGGGAATGACGATATGGACGTTTTCAATTTTAATCTACTATAAAAGACTGTCTGAAAACGTGGTTTTATAGTGAATTAAATTTAAACCGGTACAGCGTTGGCTCGCCTTGGCTCAAAGAGAACGATTCTCTAAGGTGCTGAAGCACCAAGTGAATCGGTTCCGTACTATTTGTACTGTCTGCGGCTCGCCGCCTTGTCCTGATTTTTGTTAATTCACTATATCAAGCCGAACCGTTTCAGACGGCATCGTCCGACCAACCCGCTTCTTTCAATTTCCGCCGTTGCGCGTCGTAGCGTGCCTTGTCCGCCCAATAAATCGTCTGAATGCACGCCTCGCCGCAGTCGCTGCCGCAGCATTCCCACGACTCGGGGCGGACGGGTTCGTCTAAAAGCGGCTCGCCCAAAAGGGCTTCGGCTTTATGCTTCAGGGTCGTATCCATCGGCGATTTCCAAGCGCGCGCCGTCAAACTCGATGACTTCGCCGCCGCGTATTTTGGCGGTTTTACGGGTTTCGGTTTCGCCGTTGCGCAACACCAGCCCTTCGGCAATCAACGCCTTCGCCTGTCCGCCGCTTTCGGCAAGTCCGGCCAATTTCAAGAGGTCGCACAAGGCGATGTATTCATTGTCTTCGAGATAGACAGTGGCTTCCATAATGTTCCCTTGCAGAAAGAGGGCGTTATTGTAGCACCTGCCGCCGCCGTACCCAAAATTACCGCAAAACCAGCGATGTATCCGCACCGCCTGTTCCGTAAAAATGCCGTCTGAAACCCCGTATGCCGCCATCCGATCAAAGAAATCCTGCCCAACAGCAGGCTGCAAATCCTGTTCCCCGACGAATCCGCACTGACGCTGATGCACATCCTCAAACGCGAACTGCCCGATACACTGGTCATCGGCATCAGCCATCAAAACGAAATCAAAAACCTGTTTGAACGTAAAATTAATTTAACTGCTTGCCATCCGTCCGAATAAGGTATATAGTTCTTTATAACTAGTTTGATAGTTCTTTATATCTATCAATACTCCTTGGGAAGCCTCCACCACACGGTAGGAGGCATTTTTTTGCCGTCGTAAAAGCGCGGAAACCATTGGCGGCAATGCCGTCTGAACCCGAAGCGGCATCTTCCCGCCCGCCATCCGGGGACAACCCTGCTACAATACGCCTTTTATTGTTCACGCCGATTTTGCCATGACCGAGCCGACCTACATCCCCCTGCGCCTGCATACCGAATTCTCAATTACCGACGGTATGGTGCGGATTAAAAAACTGATTACCAAAGCGCAGGAATACGGTTTGCCTGCTTTGGGCATCAGCGATTTGATGAACGAATTCGGCTTGGTGAAATTCTATAAAGCCTGCCGCAGCGCGGGGATTAAACCCATCGGCGCGGCGGACGTGTGGATAGGCAATCCGAATGCGCCTGACAAGCCGTTCCGCGCTATGCTGATTATCCGCAACGATGCGGGCTATCTGCGTTTGAGCGAGCTTTTGACGGCGGCCTATGTCGGCAAAGACCGTAATGTCCATCATGCGGAACTCAATCCCGAATGGCTGGAAAACGGCGACAACAGCGGCTTGATTTGTTTGAGCGGCGCGCATTACGGCGAAGTGGGCGTGAATCTGTTGAACGGCAATGAAGACGCGGCGCGTACGGCGGCGTTGAAGTATGCGGCGTGGTTCCCCGATGCGTTTTATTTAGAGCTGCAACGCCTGCCCGAACGCCCCGAATGGGAGGCTTGCGTTTCCGGCAGCGTGAAGCTGGCGGAGGAACTGGGTTTGCCGGTGGTGGCGACGCATCCGACGCAGTTTATGAACCGCGACGATTTCAACGCGCACGAGGCGCGGGTGTGCATCGCGGGCGGCTGGGTATTGACGGACAAGAAACGTCCGCGCGATTTCACGCCGGGCCAGTTTTTCATTCCGCCGGAAACGATGCTGGAGCGTTTCGCCGATTTGCCCGAGGCCTTGGAAAACACGGTGGAAATCGCCAAACGCTGCAACCTGCACATCACATTGGGCAAAAACTTCCTGCCCCTTTTCCCCACGCCCGACGGTTTATCACTCGATGACTATCTCATCAAACTCTCCAACGAGGGCTTGCAGGAACGCATGGTTCAGCTTTATCCCGACGAGGCGGAGCGTGCGGCAAAAATGCCGGAATATCAGGAGCGGCTGGATTTTGAGCTGAACATCATCATCCAGATGAAATTCCCCGGCTATTTCCTTATCGTACAAGACTTTATCAACTGGGCGAAAACGCACGGCTGTCCGGTAGGGCCGGGCCGTGGTTCGGGCGCGGGTTCGCTGGTGGCGTATTCGCTGAAGATTACCGACCTTGATCCGCTCAAATACGCGCTGCTGTTCGAGCGTTTCCTAAACCCCGAACGCGTTTCTATGCCCGACTTCGACGTGGACTTCTGTCAGGCAAACCGCGGCCGCGTGATTGAATATGTGCGCGAGAAATACGGTGCGGAGGCGGTCAGCCAGATTGTTACCTTCGGCACGATGTCGTCCAAAGCGGTCATCCGCGACGTGGGGCGCGTGCTGGAACTGCCGTTTATGCTGTGCGACAAACTGTCCAAGCTGATTCCGTTGGAAGCCAACAAACCTCTGGGTTTGGACGACGCGATGAAGGCGGAGCCGCAGATTCAGGAATTAATCGAAGCGGAAGAAGCGGACGAACTGATTACGCTGGCGAAAAAGCTGGAAGACCTGACGCGCGGTTTGGGTATGCACGCGGGCGGCGTGTTGATTGCGCCGGGCAAGATTTCCGATTACAGCCCCGTGTATCAGGCGGACGAATCCGCCTCGCCCGTATCCATGTACGACAAAGGCGACGTGGAAGACGTGGGTTTGGTGAAATTCGACTTTTTGGGTCTGCGCAACCTGACCATTATCGAAATGGCGCAGAACAACATCAAAAACACCACCGGCGATATCGTCGATGTCGGTAAGATTCCGCTTGATGACCAAGCCGCCTACCAAATCTTCCGCGATGCGAACACCACCGCCGTATTCCAGTTCGAGTCAACCGGCATGAAAAAAATGCTGAAAACGGCGCACACCACCAAGTTTGAGGAACTCATCGCCTTCGTATCGCTCTACCGCCCCGGTCCGATGGACAACATCCCCGACTTCGTCGCGCGTATGAAGGGACAGGAATTCCAATACATCCATCCGCTGCTCGAAGGCATCCTCGCGCCGACCTACGGCATTATGGTGTATCAGGAACAAGTGATGCAGGCGGCACAGATTATCGGCGGCTACTCGCTCGGCGGCGCGGACCTGCTGCGCCGCGCGATGGGTAAGAAAAAGCCCGAAGAAATGGTGAAACACCGCGAAATCTTTGCCGAAGGCGCAGCGAAACAAGGCATTTTGCGCGAAAAATCCGACGAAATTTTCAACTACATGGAAAAATTCGCCGGCTACGGTTTCAACAAATCCCACGCCGCAGCCTACGCCCTGATTTCCTACCAGACCGCATGGCTCAAAGCCCACTACCCCGCCGAATTTATGGCGGCAACCATGTCGTCTGAATTGGACAACACCGACCAGCTCAAGCATTTCTACGACGACTGCCGTGCCAACGGTATCGAGTTCCTGCCGCCCGACATCAACGAATCCGACTACTGCTTCACGCCGTATCCGAACATGAAAATCCGCTACGCACTCGGCGCGATTAAAGGCACGGGCGAAGCAGCCGTCGAATCCATCATCGCCGCGCGGCAAAGCGGCGGCAAGTTTACCGGTCTCTTGGACTTCTGCGAGCGCGTCGGCAAAGAACACATGAACCGCCGCACCCTCGAAGCCCTAATACGCGGCGGCGCGTTCGACAGCATCGAACCCAACCGCGCCATGCTCTTGGCGAACATCGACCTTGCCATGAACAACGCCGACCAAAAAGCCGCCAACGCCAATCAGGGCGGGCTTTTCGATATGATGGAAGACGCCATCGAACCGGTGCGGCTCGTCGACGCGCCGATGTGGAGCGAATCGGAAAAACTTGCCGAAGAAAAAACCGTCATCGGCTTTTACCTGTCCGGCCACCCGTTCGGCCCGTATGCCCAAGAAGTCCGCCAAATCGCACCGACCAAATTAGGCTGTCTGAAACCGCAAGACAGCGTGCGCCTCGCCGGATTCGTGACCGCCGTGCGCACCATGATGGGCAAACGCGGCAAAATCGCCTTCGTCAGCCTCGAAGATTTGAGCGGGCAGGTTGAAATCATGATCGGCGGTCAGACGCTGGAAAACTGCGCCGACTGCCTCAAAACCGACCAAGTGCTGATTATCGAATCCAAAGTCAGCCGCGACGACTACGGCGGCGGCGACGGGTTGCGCATCATGGCAAACCAAGTCATGACCCTGCAAACGGCGCGCGAACGCTACGCCCGCAGCCTCAGTCTCGCCCTCGCCCCGCATCACGACATCGGCGGACTGGTACAACTGCTCGCCGCCCACCAACTGCCCGACACGCCGCGCATCCCGCTGCAACTGTCGTATGCCAACGGAAAAGCGTCGGGCAGGCTTCAAGTGCCGCCGAAATGGACGGTTACACCGAGTTCCGCATTGTTCGGCGAACTGGAAACATTGCTCGGCAGCCGGTCGGTGCGCGTGAATTGGTAACCCAAAATATAAATGCCGTCTGAAGCCCAAAACCGGTTTCAGACGGCATTTTTTAACCGAAATAAACGATGCCCCTTAAAGCAGAAGCTTTAAGGGGCAGAGCGTTGCGGCACATCTTTTCAGACGGCCTTATTGTAGCAACGGTTCTCATTTCGCAGTGCGACAATATGTTTGGGATTCTAGCCCTTGTGAGATGATAAGTCAATAATCTATTTGTATATAAATAAGACAATCAGATATATTATCATTATTTGCAACGTTGTTTACGGAGTAATAAATGGCTGCCTTCAAACCTAATCCAATCAACTACATCCTCGGCCTCGATATCGGCATCGCATCCGTCGGCTGGGCGATGGTAGAAATTGACGAAGAAGAAAACCCCATCCGCCTGATTGATTTGGGCGTGCGCGTATTTGAGCGTGCAGAAGTACCGAAAACAGGCGACTCTCTCGCAGCGGCAAGACGCTTGGCACGCAGTGTTCGCCGCCTGACCCGCCGTCGCGCCCACCGCCTGCTTCGGGCACGCCGCCTATTGAAACGCGAAGGTGTATTACAAGCCGCCGATTTTGATGAAAACGGCTTGATCAAATCCTTGCCGAATACACCATGGCAACTTCGCGCAGCCGCATTAGACCGCAAACTGACGCCTTTGGAGTGGTCAGCAGTCTTGTTGCATTTAATCAAACATCGCGGCTATTTGTCGCAAAGAAAAAACGAGGGCGAAACTGCCGACAAGGAACTTGGCGCTTTACTCAAAGGCGTAGCCGACAATGCCCATGCCTTACAAACAGGCGATTTCCGCACACCGGCTGAATTGGCTTTAAATAAATTTGAGAAAGAAAGCGGCCATATCCGCAACCAGCGTGGCGATTATTCGCATACGTTCAGCCGCAAAGATTTGCAGGCAGAGCTGAATTTACTGTTTGAAAAACAGAAAGAATTCGGCAATCCGCATGTTTCAGACGGCCTTAAAGAAGGTATCGAAACCCTGCTGATGACGCAACGCCCTGCTTTGTCCGGCGATGCCATTCAAAAAATGTTGGGGCATTGCACCTTCGAACCGACAGAGCCGAAAGCCGCTAAAAACACCTACACAGCCGAACGTTTCATCTGGCTGACCAAGCTGAACAACCTGCGTATTTTAGAGCAAGGCAGCGAGCGGCCATTGACCGATACCGAACGCGCCATACTTATAAATCAGCCGTATAAAAAGAAACTGACTTACGCACAAGCCCGTAAGCTGTTGGGTTTAGAAGATACCGCCTTTTTCAAAAGCTTGCGTTACGGTAAAGACAATGCCGAATCTGCAACACTGATGGAAATGAAGGCTTACCACGCCATCAGCCGTGCGCTGGAAAAAGAAGGTTTGAAAGACAAAAAATCCCCATTAAACCTTTCTCCCGAATTACAAGATGAAATCGGCACGGCACTCTCCCTATTTAAAACCGATGAAGACATTACAGGCCGTCTGAAAGACCGTGTACAGCCCGAAATCTTAGAAGCGCTGTTGAAACACATCAGCTTCGACAAGTTCGTCCAAATTTCTTTGAAAGCGTTACGCCAAATTGTGCCGTTGATGGAACAAGGTGATGACTACGATACTGCTTGGAGAAAAGTTTATCCTCCTCCGCAGCCAGTTAACAAAGAACCTGTTCTACCACCCATTCCCGCCGACGAAATCCGCAACCCAGTCGTCTTGCGCGCCTTATCCCAAGCCAGAAAACTCATTAACGCCGTTGTACGCCGTTACGGCTCCCCTGCGCGTATCCATATTGAAACGGCAAGGGAAGTAGGCAAATCGTTTAAAGACCGCAAAGAAATCGAAAAACGCCAAGAAGAAAACCGTAAAGACCGGGAAAAAGCTGCTGCTGAATTTCAAGAATATTTCCCCAATTTTGTCGGCGAACCCAAATCCAAAGATATTTTGAAACTACGTCTATACCGACAACAAAACTGTAAATGCCTGTATTCGGGCAAAGAAATCGACTTAGGCCGTCTGAACGAAAAAGGCTATGTAGAGATCGACCATGCCCTGCCGTTCTCGCGCACATGGGACGACAGTTTCAACAATAAAGTGCTGGTATTGGGCAGCGAAAACCAAAACAAAGGCAATCAAACCCCTTACGAATACTTCAACGGCAAAGACAACAGCCGTGAATGGCAGGAATTTAAAGCGCGTGTTGAAACCAGCCGTTTTCCTCGCAGTAAAAAACAACGGATTCTGCTGCAAAAATTCGACGAAGACGGCTTTAAAGAACGCAATCTGAACGATACGCGCTACGTCAATCGTTTCCTGTGCCAATTTGTTGCCGACCATATGCTGCTGACAGGCAAAGGAAAAAGACGTGTCTTTGCATCCAATGGACAAATTACCAATCTGTTGCGCGGCTTTTGGGGATTACGCAAAGTGCGTGCGGAAAACGACCGCCATCACGCCTTGGACGCCGTCGTCGTTGCCTGCTCGACCGTTGCCATGCAGCAGAAAATTACCCGTTTTGTACGCTATAAAGAGATGAACGCGTTTGACGGTAAAACCATAGACAAAGAAACAGGAGAAGTGCTGCATCAAAAAGCACACTTCCCGCAACCTTGGGAATTTTTCGCACAAGAAGTCATGATTCGCGTCTTCGGCAAACCGGACGGCAAACCAGAATTTGAAGAAGCGGATACCCCCGAAAAACTGCGTACCTTGCTCGCAGAAAAATTATCATCTCGTCCCGAAGCCGTACATGAATACGTTACACCACTGTTTGTTTCACGCGCGCCCAATCGGAAGATGAGCGGGCAAGGCCATATGGAGACCGTCAAATCCGCCAAACGACTGGACGAAGGCGTCAGCGTGTTGCGCGTACCGTTGACACAGTTAAAACTGAAAGACTTGGAAAAAATGGTCAATCGGGAGCGCGAACCTAAGCTATACGAAGCACTGAAAGCACGTTTGGAAGCACATAAAGACGACCCTGCCAAAGCCTTTGCCGAGCCATTTTACAAATACGATAAAGCAGGCAACCGCACCCAACAGGTAAAAGCCGTACGCATAGAGCAAGTACAGAAAACCGGCGTATGGGTGCGCAACCATAACGGTATTGCCGACAACGCAACCATGGTGCGCGTAGATGTGTTTGAGAAAGGCGGCAAGTATTATCTGGTCCCGATTTACAGTTGGCAGGTCGCAAAAGGGATTTTGCCGGATAGGGCTGTTGTACAAGGAAAAGATGAAGAAGATTGGACGGTAATGGATGATAGTTTTGAGTTTAAGTTTGTACTTTATGCCAATGATTTGATTAAAGTTCAGCTTAAAAAAGATTCTTTCTTTGGTTATTTTATTGGACTTGACCGCGCCACAGGACAAATTTCTCTTCGACATCATGATTTAGACAAATCAAAAGGTAAAGACGGTATATATCGAATCGGTGTCAAAACCGCCCTTTCATTCCAAAAATACCAAATTGACGAACTGGGCAAAGAAATCAGACCATGCCGTCTGAAAAAACGCCCACCTGTCCGTTAAATTAATCTATCCCTGTTTCAGACGGCCTGAAGCAGGGATTTTTTATATCAAAATAAGGGGAAAAACATGACTTGGCGTAGCCTGCTCATTCAAAACGGCGGCAAACTATCCTTGCAACGTCGGCAACTGCTGATTCAACAAAACGGCGAGTCCCACACCGTACCATTAGAGGACATCGCCGTTATCATCATCGAAAATCGCGAAACCCTGATTACCGCCCCGCTCCTATCAGCCTTAGCCGAACATGGCGCAACCCTGCTGACCTGCGACGAGCAGTTCCTGCCCTGCGGACAATGGCTGCCTTATGCCCAATATCACCGCCAACTTAAAATCCTCAAGCTACAACTGAACATAAGCGAACCCTTAAAAAAGCAATTCTGGCAACATATCATCCGCCAAAAAATCCTGAACCAAGCATTTGTCGCAGACGAAACCGGCAATGATCTTGCAGCCAAACGGCTGCGCACTTTGGCATCTGAAGTCCGTTCAGGCGATACAGGAAACCGTGAAGCCCAGGCTGCCGCCCTCTACTTCCAAGCCCTCTTTGGAGAAAAATTTACCCGTAATGACAACAACGCCGTCAATGCCGCATTGAACTACACCTACGCCGTGCTCCGTGCCGCAGTCGCACGCACCCTTACCTTATACGGTTGGTTGCCTGCATTAGGCTTGTTTCATAGAAGCGAACTCAACCCATTTAATCTCGCCGATGACTTTATCGAACCCTTACGCCCATTGGCCGACCTGACCGTGATACATTTGTACGAACAAGGCCGTCTGAAAACTGAACTGACACCCTGCATCAAACAACACCTTATCAAAACCCTTCACTATCAAATCAGCATCGAACGGCAACACTTCAGCACCTTGGCCGCCATCGACAAAATGGTTTCCTCATTCCAAGCCGGCGTAACCGATAAAAACGCCAAACAACTGAAACTGCCTGAAATCTTGCCATTGAAAGAATACCAATATGAGTGAGGCCAAATTTATGAGGATTATCGTCTTCTTCGACCTACCAGTTATCACGGCGGCAAAGCGCAAAGCCGCCAATCAATTCCGCCAGTTTTTATTAAAAGACGGATACCAAATGCTGCAACTTTCCGTATACAGCCGTATCGTCAAAGGCCGCGATTCGTTGCAAAAACACCACAATAGACTATGTGCAAACCTTCCGCAAGAAGGCTCAATCCGCTGTTTGGAGATAACAGAAAAGCAATATGCCGCCATGAAACTGCTGTTGGGCGAGCTGAAAACCCAAGAAAAAAAGGTCAATTCAGACCAATTATTGTTATTTTAAGCCCATTTTTTCAGAACAAATAAAACGGGAAACCCTTACATAATAAGGATTTCCCGTTGGGGTATTGTAGCACTGCGAAATGAGAATGGGAGCTACAACTTTGAATGTGTCTTTGGTAACGGTTCAAAGATTGTAGCACTGCGAAATGAGAATGGGAGCTACAACGTCGGGCGTTTTTTCAAGTTCGGCATTTCTATTGTAGCACTGCGAAATGAGAATGGGAGCTACAACGCAAAATGAACGCCAAACTTTATTTTGAATATTGTAGCACTGCGAAATGAGAATGGGAGCTACAACAATAATATTAGCCTGCACCTTTTTAGGTTGATTGTAGCACTGCGAAATGAGAATGGGAGCTACAACCAACTTGCTCGATAATCGCACGGGCGATTTATTGTAGCACTGCGAAATGAGAATGGGAGCTACAACATCTTATATATTGCGTCCCTAAGAAGGGACATTGTAGCACTGCGAAATGAGAATGGGAGCTACAACGGTCGCCATGCATATACGATAGCGTCTGTCATTGTAGCACTGCGAAATGAGAATGGGAGCTACAACGGACATTGCGTATCTAGCAACACTCATCGGATTGTAGCACTGCGAAATGAGAATGGGAGCTACAACAGAAGCTAAAGCACTTATTAATAAGTACGCATTGTAGCACTGCGAAATGAGAATGGGAGCTACAACCGGAACTACGGACGACCTTGACTATTATTGATTGTAGCACTGCGAAATGAGAATGGGAGCTACAACCCGATACCGAGCCGACCGGAAAAGCCGAGGATTGTAGCACTGCGAAATGAGAATGGGAGCTACAACTCCAAGGCTTCGCGGGCGGCTTGCCGTTCGATTGTAGCACTGCGAAATGAGAATGGGAGCTACAACACAGCCCGTTTACCGTCGCATTGCCCGTAAATTGTAGCACTGCGAAATGAGAATGGGAGCTACAACGGCAGCGGTATGCACGTCCACCAATCCATCATTGTAGCACTGCGAAATGAGAATGGGAGCTACAACTTAGATGCAATTGACTTTATTCGCGCCCGAATTGTAGCACTGCGAAATGAGAATGGGAGCTACAACCTACTTCCCCGTCGCCTTCAGGGAAATTTAATTGTAGCACTGCGAAATGAGAATGGGAGCTACAACCAAAACTGATAGCGGAGTATTGCCAGTCGGATTGTAGCACTGCGAAATGAGAATGGGAGCTACAACCCACACCCACGCCATCGACACCGCCACCACATTGTAGCACTGCGAAATGAGAATGGGAGCTACAACGCAACGGCACGGCGAAACAGTGAATGCTACATTGTAGCACTGCGAAATGAGAATGGGAGCTACAACTTGACCCACGGCGGGAAACAACCCGCCATTATTGTAGCACTGCGAAATGAGAATGGGAGCTACAACTAATAAATGATGGTATTAGCGATTTAAAAAATTGTAGCACTGCGAAATGAGAATGGGAGCTACAACAAAACGCGGTATCCGGCGATGTACTTGTGAATTGTAGCACTGCGAAATGAGAATGGGAGCTACAACTACTAAACTACACCCATCGAAACAAACAACATTGTAGCACTGCGAAATGAGAATGGGAGCTACAACCCACTCTAGAGGTTATGGAACGCCCGAGGGATTGTAGCACTGCGAAATGAGAATGGGAGCTACAACCCCTTGCCGCTCTGCCGAAGAACACACTCTATTGTAGCACTGCGAAATGAGAATGGGAGCTACAACTCTGTCGGCTTCTGTCTCTTTACAAGCTCGATTGTCGCACTGCGAAATGGAAAAGATACTCCTTTGATCGATAACATAATCCTTACAATTGAAAGGATTTTACACGCGGCAAGGCGGGTGTTTCAAAAGAAATGCCTTTTTTCTTATCGGGATTTACGCTGGTTTATAACGCGATGAGCCGTCATCTTTGATTTTCTTGTCTATGTGGTACGTACCGGCAAGCCTACGCATCAATGCGGCGATGACGGCTTTTTTGGTCTTCTTGGCTTCCAACCTTGCGATAAGCCTTTTATGCCCACCCCTGATTCCCTACCTCTGCCAAGCCTTCCTCAAATATTCGACGCAATCGGTCAGCGAGTGAAACGGGACATTGCCGTGGTTGGCATTCGGATATTCCCGGAAAGATACAGCGGCCCCGCGCCTGTCCAACTCTGCCGCCATTTGTTCGGCCTGCCCTGCCATGTCGCGTTCTTCCCTGCGTTTACAATCGCTGCCCCGTTCTAGCGCGCCGATGTTGAGGCAGACATCGATGCCGTCCAGCCGGTTTTCAGACGGCATAAAGTCGAGTATCCGCCTGTTGTGCCACCAAATCGAGGGGGATACGAGCCAATGCCGTCTGAAACGGCGGTAGGAAAGCAGGGAATACAGTCCGAATAGTGCGCCGAACGAATGCCCGAATACGGCGGTTTCATTTTTGTCCAGCCGGTATTTGCTTTCTAAAAAGGCGGTCAGCTCGCTGTCGATAAAGGCGGCGAAGCGGTCTGCCTGTCCGAACTGCTGCCGTTCGTCTGCTGTGGCGTTGTCTCCAAGCGGCGGCGTGTAGTCGGCGGCACGTTGTACCAAATCGCGCACTCCTCCTCCGGCATAACCAATACCGATAATCAGGCAGGGGGCGTTGCTTCGGGTAACGGGGTTGGGCATCAGCGACTGCATGATGTTGAAAAGTGCGGGGAAAAAGGCTTCGCCGTCCAAAACGAAGAGGACGGGATAGCCTTCAGACGGCATTTCGCCGAGTGTTGCCGTCTGAATCCGATAGATTCGCCCCGTGCAGGTGGATTTGATTTCGGTTTCAAAGGCTTGGGGCAGTATGGCAGGTTGGAATGTGTCGGTCGGTATGGGTTTCATGATGTTCGGCTTGTGGGTCAGACTGGCGGCAAGCGGTAAAACCGAACCGGCAAAGCGGTCTGCCTGCCGGTTCGGTCTATTTTCCTTCGCAATGCCATACTCCAGTTGTGAGAGCATAGGGTATGCCGCGCAGCTTGTTGTGGTTTGATGATGCTGCGGCTGCCGTTTCAGACGGCATATTGGTCTTTAAAAACTGTAACGCAGGTTTGCCGTCAGGCTGCGCTCCGAACCGGGAATGTTAAAGGTGTTTGCGCCGCCGACGCGGGCGTAGTAATGGCGGTTGAAGATGTTGTCGGCGTTGATTTGCAGCTTCAGCTTGGGCGTGAAGCGGTATACCGCCATCGCATCGAACGTGGCATAACCGCCTGCATGCATCCCTGCAGATGAAGTAATGCCGCTCATCGCGTTCACGCCGCCGCCGATGGTCAGCCCGGACGTAACTTGGTAAGTTGTCCACAGGTTCGCGCTGTGTTTGGGCATCAGCAGGAAGATGCCGTCGTCGCGCGAATTGGAGGCGGCTTTGATTTGGCTGTGCAGATAGCTGTAACCTGCATGGATTTGCCATTTCGGTGTAACCGCGCCGCTGATTTCGGTCTCAACGCCTTCCATCACGCGCTCGCCCAATGCGGCGTAACGGGTGTTGCGGTCTTTCGGGTTCAACGGTGCGGCGGCGTTTTTATCCTTCATGCGGTAGAACGAAACTCGGGTATTGAGGCGGTCGTCCATGTAGCTGCCTTTGTAGCCGACTTCAAACTGGTTGCCTTGGCGCGGTTTGAGCAGCTTGCCGTCGGCATCGAGGTTGGTTTGCGGTGTGTAGAGCTGGGACAGGCTCAGGTAGAGGCTGTTGTTGTCGTTCAAGTCGTAAACCGCGCCTGCGTAGCCGGTGAACTTGGTTTTGCTGGCTTTGTGCAACTCGTCGCCTTCGCCCGCTTCGATTTTGTAGTGTCCCAAACGTCCGCCGCCGATGAGCGACAGCCCGTCGACCGGATGGAAGACGGATTTGCCGTAAATGCCGAATTCGTCGAGGTTTTCGGTAGCGACGGTATGGCTGTAACCGCGCACGCCTTTGCGCGCGTTGGCAATCAAATCAACCTGCGGTATGCTGCGGAACTCGTTTAAAGCCAGGCCGCCGCGTGCATATAAAGTAGTACGGCCTTGTTCGTTGGTGCTGCGGAAACGGTTGTAATCGGCGCCAATGACAAATTCGTTGGCCGTATTGCCCAAGCGGAAAGGCCGGCTGTAGCTGGCGTCAAACGCGAGGGCTTTTTGTTTGATTTCTGTACCCAAACCCACCGCGCAGGCTTTGTCGTCAGCCGTATTGCAGCCCGGGCGGCCTGCCGGGGTTTTCATGCCCAGCTTGCTGCCGGCAAAGGCATAGTTGGAGTCGGCATTGCGGTCGGAATAGCGCATACCGACTTTGCCGTAACCGCCGTTGCCGAAGTAATGTTTCAAATCGGCGAACACGTCGTGGCTGTTCATTTTGAATCGGTTCCAATCCGCGCCGACAAATACGTGTTGCGGCAGGGACGGTAATTTGCCGTCGGCATTGGCAGGCAGGCCGTTGTACGGCGCGAGGTGGCGTTGCTGGTAAAGATAGCCCGCGCCCAAAACCGTATCGGGGTTGATGTCCCAATCCGCTGCCGCATAGAAGGTTTCATGGTGGTTGTTTTTCTCAGCAGGACGGGGAGACGCGCCGATGGTCTGCGCCATCACGCGGCCGCGCACGCTGCCGTCTGAATTGAGGCTGCCCGATACGTCCGCCTCGGCTTTATATTGTTTGTGCGTACCGAACCCTGCCGCAACATGACCTTGGAACGCTTTGGTCGGGCGTTTGCGCACCAGATTCACGATACCGCCCATCTCGCCGCTGCTGTCGAACAGTCCGCTCGGCCCGCGCATCACTTCCACACGGTCGAAGGCGAACAGGTTGGGCAGCGTGCCGTTGATACTCTGCATCTGCGCGGGCAGGCCGTCGATGTTGTATTCGCTGTATTCGTAACCACGCGCATAAACCGAAGAGCGTCCGTCGTCGTTGCTCAACACGCGCAGGCCGGGCGTTTTGCGTGCCAGTTGGTCGAAGGTGTCAACATTGCGGTCTTTGACCTGCTGGTTGGTGATGATACTGACGGATTGCGGAATTTCGCGCAAAGAAGCGGGGATTTTTGTACCGACGGTGGCGGCAAACGAGCTGTAATCGCCGTTTTTCTCGGTGGCAATCGCGTTGTAAGAACGCTGCCCTTTGATGTGGACGGTTTCCAAATCTGCCGTTTGTGCGGCAAAAACCGAAGACGAAAGTGCTGCCAAAACCGTGGCGGCGGTCATATTGATGCGGAAAACTGACATAAACTGTCCCATTCACATAAATGATAATGGTTCTATTTTAATAAAGCACAACGCGGCTTGTTCGGAAAAACATATCGCTCAGCCGACAAATTTTGTCGAAAATGCGACACGTCTGCGTTTTCCGCATAAAATCTGCTTTTTTACTGCAAACAACCTGCTATGACCCCGCCCAAACTCATCATCTTCGACTGGGACGGCACGCTTGCCGATACAACCCAACCCATCATCGATACCATGCGCCGCAGCTTCGCCGAATGCGGTTTTCCGCCGCCCGAAGCGGAACGCGTCCGCAGCCTGATTGGCTACAGCCTGCCCGAAATCATCCGCACCCTGCTCGAAATGCCGTCTGAAGCTACCGTTGCCGACATCGCGCGCACCTATTCCGCACATTACCTCAATCCCAACAACCGCAATATGTCCTTATTTCCTCAGGCACTGCCCTGTCTGGACAAGCTCAAAGCGCAAGGATACTGGCTTGCCGTCGCCACAGGCAAAGGGCGGGCGGGCTTGGACGGAGCCATCAGCCAAACCGCCACCGGCAGCTATTGGCTCGCCACCGCCTGCGCGGGGGAATATCCCTCCAAACCCTCGCCCGAAATGGTATTCAGACTTTGCGGCGAACTGGGACTCGACCCGAAAGAAGCATTGGTCGTCGGCGATACGGCGCACGACCTGCATATGGCGGCAAACGCGGGGGCGACGGCAGTCGGCATTGCCACCGGCGCACATTCGCGCGAACAGCTCCTTAGCGCACCGCATCTCGCCGTATTGGACGGTTTGTCCGAACTGCCCGGTTTTCTTGCACAGCATTACGCCTGATCGGTTTCCGCATCCGGCACGCGGCAAAAATGCCGTCTGAAGCCTGTTCAGACGGCATTTGTATTGCCCAAACATTCAACGCTTGCTCAACGTTTGCACAAATCGGGTTTGGTTTCACCCTCGCGGCGTAGCTCTTTGGGCAGGACGAACACGATGCTTTCTTCCGCACCCTCCCCTTCGCGTACGGTTTCATGCCCCCACCCGCGTATGGTTGCCAGTACTTCCTGCACCAACACTTCGGGCGCGGACGCGCCTGCCGTTACGCCGACTTTGTTTTTGCCCTCAAACCACGCGCGTTGCAGGTAGCCCGCATTATCCACCATATACGCATCGGTTCCGATGCCTGCCGCCACTTCGCGCAAGCGGTTGCTGTTGGACGAATTGGGCGAACCGACCACAATCACGATGTCGCACTGTTCCGCCAACTCTTTGACGGCGGTTTGCCGGTTGGTCGTCGCATAGCAGATGTCTTCCTTGTGCGGATTGCGGATATTGGGGAAACGCGCGTTCAGCGCGGCGATGATGTCTTTGGTTTCATCGACAGAGAGCGTGGTCTGGCTGACATAGGCGAGTTTGTCGGGGTTTCTGACTTCGAGTTTTGCCACATCTCCGACCGTTTCGACCAAAAGCATTTTGCCCGGTGCAAGCTGCCCCATCGTTCCTTCAACCTCGACGTGTCCCTTATGCCCGATCATGATGATTTCGCAGTCTTGGGCATCCAGTCGGGCGACTTCCTTATGCACTTTCGTAACCAGCGGGCAAGTCGCATCAAATACCCGGAAACCACGTTCCGCCGCTTCCTGCTGCACTGCCTTCGATACGCCGTGTGCCGAATAAATCAGCGTCGCGCCCCGAGGCACTTCCGCCAAGTCTTCGATAAACACCGCGCCTTTTTCACGCAGGTTGTCCACGACGAATTTGTTGTGAACGACTTCGTGGCGCACATAAATCGGTGCGCCGAATTCTTCCAAAGCACGTTCGACAATACTGATTGCCCGATCCACACCGGCGCAGAAGCCGCGCGGATTGGCAAGGATGATGGTTTTTCCGTTCATAAGTTTTGCATTCCGTGTTCAGACGGCATTCACGTTTTTTTGCCATCTTTGCGATGGACGATATTGTCCAACACTGCCAACACCGCACCGACGCAGATAAAGCTGTCGGCAATATTAAAGGCGGGATAAAACCAATTTTGCCAATAAAACAATAAGAAATCGACGACATGACCGTGTATCAGGCGGTCGATAACGTTGCCCAACGCACCGCCGATAATCATTGCCGCCCCGATTTTTCCGAGGGCTGCAAACTCGTCGCGCAAGATAGCGCGTACCAAATACGCGCTCACCGCCACCGCCAGCACCAAAAAAAAGTATTTCTGCCAGCCGCCCTGATCGGCAAGGAAGCTGAACGCCGCGCCCGGGTTGTACACCAAGGTCAGATCGAAAAACGAAGGAATGACATTGACGCGTTCCCGATACTGAAACGACGACAGCACCGCCCACTTCGACCACTGATCCAGCACGATGGCGGCAAGTGCCAATACCCAATAGCGCGTTTTACTTGAAACAGATGAAGACATATTTTTCAACAACCGGATAAAAGAGTGCCATTTTACCCGAAAACCCCCTGCCTGTACCCGAAACGGCAAATGCCGTCTGAAACGCTTAATGCACCCAAAAAAATCGGGCAAAACCGCCGGCCGATTAAGAGACGGATTTTTACTGGCCGATACAAACCGACCTTCGGGCAATAAGTGATTGAGAATAATGAAATGAAAAATATGAAATTTATTGGAAATGCCGAGATTTTAGATTGCAAGGATTTATCCGCCCCGCCGTCATTCCCACAAAAGTGGGAATCTAGAAATAAAAAGCAGCAGGAATTTATCGGAAATAACTGAAACCGAACAGACTAGATTCCCGCCTGCGCGGGAATGACGGGATTTGAGATTGCGGCATTTATCGGGAGCAACAGAAGCCGCTCTGCCGTCATTCCCACGAAAGTGGGAATCCAGTTTTTTTGAGTTTCAGTCATTCCCGATAAATTGCCTTAGCATTGAATGTCTGGATTCCCGCCTGCGCGGGAATGACAATTCATAAGTTTCCCGAAATTCCAACATAACCGAAACCTGACAGTAACCGCAGCAACTGAACCGTCATTCCCACGGAAGTGGGAATCTAGAAATAAAAAGCAGCAGAAATTTATCGGAAATAACTGAAACCGAACAGACTAGATTCCCGCCTGCGCGGGAATGACGGGGTTTCAGGTTGCTGTTTCGGGTTTCTGTTTTTGGGTTGCTGTTTTTAAGTTGCTGTTTTTAAGTTGCTGTTTCGGGTTGCTATTTTATAGAAATGACGAAATTTTAGATTGCAAGGATTTATCCGCCCCGCCGTCATTCCCACAAAAGTGGGAATCTAGAAATAAAAAGCAGCAGGAATTTATCGGAAATAACTGAAACCGAACAGACTAGATTCCCGCCTGCGCGGGAATGACAATTCATAAGTTTCCCGAAATTCCAACATAACCGAAACCTGACAGTAACCGTAGCAACTGAACCGTCATTCCCACGAAAGTGGGAATCTAGAAATAAAAAGCAGCAGAAATTTATCGGAAATAACTGAAACCGAACAGACTAGATTCCCGCCTGCGCGGGAATGACGATTCATAAGTTTCCCGAAATTCCAACATAACCGAAACCTGACAGTAACCGCAGGGGGCTTCAGCCCGCCGTTTCCATCAATCCCACATTTCTACCGTTTTCATCGAATCCATCTAATCCTCCCCTTTCGGCAATCCGACCCTATGCAACTGAACCGTCATTCCCGCGCAGGCGGGAATCCAGACCCTTTGGCACGGAAACTTATCGAATAAAACGGTTTCTTAGATTCCACGTTCTAGATTCCCGCCCGACGCGGAAAAAGCAGGCAAATTTCCCGCCGCCGAACGCACCAAACGCATAAAGCGCGCAGCAGGCGCGGTCCTATGTGTTGAAACATCGCCCCAAACCCGATACAATCCGCCCTTGAACCATCAGTGAAAATCGTTCTCTTTTAATCAGTTAAACCGAATACGGAGCCGAAAATGAATCCAGCCCCCAAAAAAACCCTTCTCTTCTCTTCTCTTCTCTTCTCTTCTCTTCTCTTCTCTTCCGCAGCGCAGGCGGCAAGTGAAGACAATGGCCGCGGCCCGTATGTGCAGGCAGATTTAGCCTACGCCTACGAACACATTACCCACGATTATCCCGCCGACAACGCCAAAATCTTCGACGACTCTCGCGACATCAAAACCCATTCCACCCACCCCCGCCTTTCCGTCGGCTACGATTTCGGCAACTGGCGCATCGCCCTCGATTACGCCCGCTACAATACCTGGAGACATGGCAAGCATATTCATGCAGAACAAACAAAACAATATAGTCCTGCTGTTACAGCCAAAACAGAAATAGACCACACCGACAAAGGCACATTCAAAGCCGAATCCAACTACGGCATCTCTGCCATCTACGATTTCGATACCGGCACCCGCTTCAAACCCTATGTCGGTGCACGGGTTGGTTTAGGCAAAATCAAACACAGCATTGCTGTAGAAGACCAAGTAACCGTTACCATTAACAATATCAAACGAGGACCGACCAATGCCCACGACCCCATCCACCAAAGCCGCAGCATCCGCCGCGTGGGCTTCGGCGCGGTAGCAGGCGTAGGCATAGACATCACACCCAACCTAACCTTGGACACCGGATACCGCTACCACTACTGGGGACACTTGGAAAACACCCGCTTCAAAACCCACGAAGCCTCATTGGGCGTGCGCTACCGCTTCTGATTCCCCGATACCGATGCCGTCTGAACCTTCAGACGGCATTTTTGATGCACTCGCCGTTTACAGGCGCAGGACAGGCGTAGGGAAATACCCGAACCGTCATTCCCGACAACACCGTAATCTTGAAACCCGTCATTCCCGCGCAGGCGGGAATCCAGACCCCCGACGCGGCGGGAATCTATCGGAAATGACTGAAACCCCGAGATTCTAGATTCCCACTTTCGTGGGAATGACGGTTCAGTTGCGTTCCGACAACACCGTAATCTTGAAATCCGTCATTCCCGCGCAGGCGGGAATCCAGACCTGTCCGCACAGAAACTTATCGAATAAAAACAGTTGCTCAAACCCCGTGTTCTAGATTCCCACTTTCGTGGGAATGACGGTTCAGTTGCATAGGGTCAGATTGTCGAAAGGGGCGGATTCGATGGACTCAATGAAAACGGTAAAAATGTGGGATTGATGGAAATGGCGGGCTGAAGCACACGATTCATCGACTCCAACGCTTCCGATGCTTCCAACGGTTTCAGACGGCATTTTTGATGCACTTGCCGTTTACAGGCGCGGGGCGGGCGTAGGGAAATACCCGAACCGTCATTCCCGACAACACCGCAATCTTGAAACTCGTCATTCCCGCGCAGGCGGGAATCCAGACCTGTCCGCACAGAAACTTATCAGATAAAAACAGTTGCTCAAACCCCGTGTTCTAGATTCCCACTTTCGTGGGAATGACGTGGTGCAGGTTTCCGTATGGATGGATTCGTCATTCCCGCGCAGGCGGGAATCTAGACCTGTCCGCACAGAAACTTATCGGATAAAAACAGTTGCCCAAACCCTGCGTTCTAGATTCCCACTTTCGTGGGAATGACGGTTCAGTCGCGTAGGGCTGGGGCGTCGAAAGGGGCGGATTCGATGGATTCGATAAAAACGGTAGAAATGTGGGATTGATGGAAATGGCGGGCTGAAGCACACCCTACGGCTCGCTGATTCCCCGATACAGATGCCGTCTGAACCTTCAGACGGCATTTTTGATGCACTTGCCGTTTACAAACGCGGGGCGGGCGTGGAAATACCCGAACCGTCATTCCCGCGCAGGCGGGAATCCAGACCTGTCCGCACAGAAACTTATCGAATAAAAACAGTTGCTCAAACCCCGCGTTCTAGATTCCCACTTTCGTGGGAATGACGGGTTCAGTTGCGTAGGGCTGGGTCGTCGAAAGGGGCGGATTCGATGGATTCGATGAAAACGGTAGAAATGTGGGATTGATGGAAATGGCGGGCTGAAGCCCATCCTACGGCTCGCTGGATTCCCGCCTGCGCGGGAATGACGGGATTACAGGTTGCTGTTTTTGGATTTCTGTTTTTAAGTTGCTGTTTTTAAGTTGCTGTTTCGGGTTGCTGTTTTTTGTGGAAATGCCGAAGTTTTAGATTGCGATAACTCATCGACAAACAACCCCTCCGCCGTCATTCCCACGGAAGTGGGAATCTAGAAATGAAAAGCAACAGGCATTTATCGGAAATGACTGAAATTCAATACCGCAAAAATCTACCCGAAATGATATAGTGGATTAACAAAAATCAGGACAAGGCGACGAAGCCGCAGACAGTACAAATAGTACGGAACCGATTCACTTGGTGCTTCAGCACCTTAGAGAATCGTTCTCTTTGAGCTAAGGCGAGGCAACGCCGTACTGGTTTTTGTTAATCCACTATAAAAAACCCCTCCACCATTATGAAGACAAATCGCGGTACAAAAAATGCCGTCTGAAATGCTGTTCGGCGGTTTCAGACGGCATTTGCTCAAACTTTATCAGGCATAATGGCGCGTTTCGCCTTCTCCGCCGACATTCTCTGCACAGCGTTTGCAGACGGTTTCATAGCCTGCAACTGCGCCCACATCGTGGGTGTAGTGCCAGCAGCGTTCGCATTTTTCGCCGTCGCTGGCTTTGGCGGCAACGGCAAGTTCATCACCTACTTTCACTTCTGCTTTAGACACCAGCAAAGCAAAGCGCAATTCTTCGCCCAAAGCATTCAGATAGTCGGCCATTTCTTCCGGAGCCGTAATTTCGGCTTCGGCTTGCAAGGACGAACCGACGGTTTTGTCGGCGCGCAAAGGCTCGATGGCGGCGGTTACCGCTTCGCGGGCTTCGCGGATTGCCGTCCATTTTTTCACCAGTTCGGCTTCGGCTTTTTCGTTGATGGTCGGGAACTCGTGCCAAGTGTGGAAGAGGACGCTGTCTTCTTCGCCGCCGCCGATGATGTCCCACGCTTCTTCGCCGGTGAAGCACAAAATCGGTGCAATCAAGAGAACCAGGCTGCGCGTGATGTGGTACAGGGCGGTTTGCGCGCTGCGGCGTGCATGGCTGTCTGCTTTGGTGGTGTAGAGGCGGTCTTTCAGGATATCGAGGTAGAACGCGCCCAAGTCTTCCGAGCAGAAAGAAACAATGTCTTTTACGGCGAAGTGGAAGGCATAACGCGGATAGTAATCGCCTGCCAGACGCTCTTGCAGCCGACGCGCCAGCACTAAGGCGTAGCGGTCGATTTCCACCATGTCTGCCTGTTGCACGGCATCTTCAATAGGATTGAAGTCGCTGAGGTTGGCAAACAGGAAGCTCAAGGTATTGCGGATACGGCGGTAGCTTTCAGTTACACGTTTGAGGATTTCTTTGGAAATCGCCAATTCGCCGCTGTAATCGGTGGATGCCGCCCACAGACGCAGGATGTCCGCGCCGAATTCGTTATAAACCTCTTGCGGTGCAACGACGTTGCCGATGGATTTCGACATTTTGCGACCGTTTTGGTCAACCACGAAACCGTGGGTTAGCAGCTGTTTGTACGGCGCGCGACCCATCGAAGAGGCGCAGCCGGTCAGCATGGAGGATTGGAACCAGCCGCGGTGTTGGTCGCTGCCTTCAAGGTACAAGTCAGCCGGCCATTCCAATTCTTCGCGTTGTTTCACAACGGAATAATGGGTCGAACCGGAATCGAACCATACGTCCATCGTATCGGGGAGTTTGTCGTAATGTTCGCAATCTTCCGCGCTTAATAATTCGCTTTTATCGAGGGAGAACCAAGCCTCGATGCCTTTTTCTTCAATGCGTTGCGCGACTTTTTCCAAAAGTTCGGCAGAGTTCGGATGCAGCTCGCCCGTTTCTTTGTGAACAAAGAAAGTCATCGGCGTGCCCCAGTAACGTTGGCGAGAAACCACCCAGTCAGGACGGCCTTCGATCATGGCTTCCAAACGCGCACGACCCCATGATGGGAAGAATTCGGTGTCGTCCACGGCTTTGATGGCTTTGTCGCGCAGGGTTTTACCGTCGCTTCCGGCTTTGTCCATACCGACAAACCATTGGCCAGTCGCGCGGTAAATCAGCGGCGTTTTGTGCCGCCAGCAGTGGGCGTAGCTGTGTTCGATTTTGCTGCTTGCCAAGAGGTTGCCGGTTTCTTCCAGCCATTGCAGGATAACGGGATTGGCTTCCCAAACGCGCATACCGGCAACGCGCGGCGTTTCGCTGATGTATTTGCCTTCGGCGTTGACGGGGTTGTAAAGCTCGATGCCGTATTTATTGCAGACAGCGTAGTCTTCCAAACCGTGTGCGGGGGCGGTATGTACCAAGCCGGTACCGGCATCAGTGGTAACGTGGTCGCCGTTGAGCATGGGAATATCGCGTTCGAGGAACGGATGGTTCATGTGTAGGTTTTCCAGCTTGTCGCCGGTGGTTTCGGCAAGAATTGCAATGCCGTCTGAAAAACCGTAACGTTTGAGCGTGTCTTCCGCCAAGTCTTTCGCCAATACCAATTTGCCTTTAGGCGTATCAATCAGTTGATACACCACGTCTGCACCCGCAGACACGGCTTGGCTCGCAGGCAAAGTCCAAGGCGTGGTTGTCCAGATAACGGCAAACGCTTTACCTTCGATACCTGCCAAACCGAATGCGGCGGCAAGCGCGGCAGTGTCTTTAAACGGATAGGCAACGTCAATCGCAGGCGATACTTTGTCTTTGTATTCCACTTCCGCTTCCGCCAGCGAAGAACCGCAGTCCAAGCAGAATTGAACCGGTTTCGCGCCCCGGTAGAGATAGCCGGATTTGTAGATTTCGCCGAGCATACGCACGGTATCTGCTTCGGTTTTGAAATCCATCGTCAGGTAGGGCTTGTCCCAGTCGCCCAACACGCCCAAGCGGATAAAGTCTTTTTTCTGGCGGGCAACTTGTTCGGCGGCGTATTCGCGGCACAATTCGCGGAAACGCGCTTTGGGCATGTCTTTGCCGTGCAGTTTTTCTACCATCACTTCGATAGGCAAACCGTGACAGTCCCAACCCGGCACATAAGGCGCGTCAAAACCGGCTTGGGTTTTGCTGCGGATAATGATGTCTTTGAGAATTTTGTTGACGGCGTGACCGATGTGGATGTCGCCGTTGGCATACGGAGGGCCGTCGTGCAGGATGAATTTCGGACGGCCTTTGGCGATTTCGCGCAGTTTTTGGTAGCGTTTTTGCTCGTACCAGCTTTTCAGCCATGCAGGCTCGCGCTTGGCAAGATTGCCGCGCATTGGAAACGGGCTCTCGAGCAGGTTGACGGTTTTACTGTAATCGGTCATTTTTTAATCTCTATTGTTACAATATTTCGGTTTCAGACGGCATTGCGCCTCAAACAGTATTTCACAACGGGAAACCCCTATGCCGTCTGAAAAGTTAAAAGATTGATTGTAGCCCAATCGGATGGTTTGTATAAGGTTTTTCTACCAACACTTTGCGGCTTCCATATCGGCTTCAATCTGCCTTTTCAGTTCTTCCATACCGTCAAACTTTTCCTCATCGCGCAGTTTGTGCAGGAAGCGGACGTTCAGCCGTTGTCCGTACAGGTCGCCTTGAAAGTCGAACAGGTGGACTTCAAGCTTTTGAGAACAGCCACTATCAACGGTGGGATTGAAGCCGAAGCTCGCCACGCCGCGCCGCGTGCCGAATGCGCCGTCCGCTTCGACGACGAACACGCCGCCGAGGGCATACCGGTGGCCGGGCAGGCGGATATTGGCGGTCGGGGCATTTAGGGTGCGTCCGAGTTTTCTGCCGTGCACCACCCTGCCCCCCAAAACGTAGTCGTGTCCCAAAAGTTTTTTCGCATAAGCAAGGTTGCCATCTGAAAGGGCTTGTCGCACGGCGGTACTGCTGGTGCGGATGTCTTCGACGATGACGGAGGGCGTACGCTCGGTTTGCATATCGGGCTGTTGTGCCAAAAGTTCAAAACAGCCTTCCCGCCCCGCACCGAAACGGAAATCGTCGCCGACGAGCAAATAACGCGTATTCAAGGTTTGACGCAGCAGGCGGTCGATAAACCCTTGCGCGGATATTTCGGAAAAATTTTGATCGAAACGCAAAACCCAGACGGCATCGACACAGCCTGTGCCTTCCAATAATTCGAGCTTGATGCGCAGGGGGCTGATCCGGCACGGCGGCATCCTGCCGGTGCGGAGTGCGAAAAATTCTTTGGGTTGGGGTTCGAAAACGACGGCCACGACGGGTAATCCGCGCGTATCGGCTTCGAAGCGGAGTTTTTGGAGGATGTGTTTGTGTCCGAGGTGTACGCCGTCGAAATTGCCTATGGTTACGGCGGCACCCTGTGGAAAGTCGGGCGCGTCATGCCGCCCCAGCCTGATTTTCATTGTTATGTTCGGGTATGTGGTGAAACAGGCGGTCATTGTAAACGGTATTGCGGTTTATAGACAGTAGGCGCGTTCAGACGGCATATGCCGCCGCTTCTGACTACCACCACCAGGGATGGTAAAACGGATAGCCCCAATCGTCGTAATAGCGCGACAGGCGTACTTCTTTCAGCTGCTGTTGCGAGATGTAGTTCTGCCACGCCATTTTGTAACAGGCTTGGAACATGGGATCGGAAAGCTTTTCGGTATAGCGTGTTTTAAATATCTGTCTTTCGGCATCGGGCATGGGCGCATACCCTGAATCGAACTGACGGCGGATAAGCTGTGCAGTCTCGCGGTCGCATTGCGCTGCAAGGGCGACTTGCAGGTCCTGTTCGTAGCGTTGCTGTGCCTGACGGTATGCAGCCTGCTGTTCGGGTGTGGCGCAGGCAGTCAGTATGAGTATTGCGGCGGCGGCCGCGATGTATCGGCGCATGGTGTTCTACCCTCCTCGGAAACAGATTCAATGTACGCTCTTTTCAAAAATTTGTGAAGTTCGCCCCTAGATTGTTTTCGCTATAAAATGCGGTTCTTGAACATGCTTTCCGAACCGTCCGCCCATTATGAACGAATCCGACCGCCACGCCAAACACGCCCGCCGCAGCCGCCACCACATCCCGCCGTTTTGGCAGGCCGACCGCCCCTACCTGCACGAACACCACATTTCGGATGCGCGTTTCCGCCGATTGGGCTACATCATGTCGCTGCTGGCAGGCGCAATCAATGCCGGCGGTTTTTTTGCATTTGCCCGCTACACGTCGCACGTTACCGGCTCGATGTCGCTGCTGGCGGACATGGTATATCTGAAGCAATGGACGGCGGCAGCGGTGGCGATGGTCAGCGTGTTGTGTTTCATCGCGGGTGCGGCGCATTCGGGCTGGGTGATTTTATGGACGCAGCAAATGCGCTTTCGGGGCAGCTACGGGTTGTCGATGTGGCTGGAAGCGGTTTACCTGCTGGTTTTCGGCCTGTTCGGCATTACCGCGCTGCAATGGGGTACGGACGGAGGCTTGGTCTTCCCTTCCCTCGCGCTGTTCTTGCTCTGCTTCATCATGGGGATGCACAACACAGTCATGACGCTTTTATCGGGCGGTGCCATCCGCTCGACCCACATGACGGGTACGGCGACCGACTTGGGCATCGAAATCTCACGCGCCCTGTATTACTCCAAAACCCACCATCCCCGCCTGCCGCACGTCCGCGTCAACAAACCCAAAATGTGGCTGCTCAGCGGCATGATGCAGGCCTTTCTGCTCGGCGGCATCATCGGTGCGTGGGGCTACCATAAAATCGGACACCACTTCGCCCTGCCCGTTTCGGCGGTATTGCTGATACTGGGTGCAGGCTCGGTCGGTTACGACGTCAAGGTCCGTTTTTTGTGGATATGGCGGAAGTTTCGGCGCAAATACCGACAAACCGGTGTTGTTTCGGGAAAAATCGGGTAATTTCAGGTTAACGCCGCTTATTTGGACGGCATGATTGTTTATCATCGGCCTTTATACCCGAAAAAGGACACATTATGACTTTCTTCAAACCCTTTACCGTCGTGCTGACCGCATCCGCACTCGCGCTTTCCGGCTGCGTTGCCGACCCTGTAACCGGACAGCAGTCCCCAAGCAAATCCGCCATGTACGGTTTGGGCGGCGCGGCAGTGTGCGGCATCGTCGGCGCACTGACCCACAGCGGCAAAGGCGCACGCAATTCCGCGCTTGCCTGCGGCGCAATCGGCGCGGGCGTGGGCGGTTATATGGACTATCAAGAGCAGCGGCTCCGCCAAAGCCTTACCGGCACACAAGTCCAGGTTCAACGCCAAGGTAACCAGATTAAGCTGGTAATGCCCGAAAACGTTACCTTTGCCACCGGCAGCGCGGTTTTAAGCAACAATGCGCAATTTGCGCTGAATACTGCCGCACAAACGCTGGTGCAATATCCGGATACCACGCTGACCATCAACGGCCACACCGACAACACGGGTTCGGATGCCGTCAACAACCCGCTTTCCCAACACCGCGCCCAAGCGGTTGCCTACTATCTGCAATCCCGCGGCGTGGCGGCTTCGCGCCTGACGGTTTACGGCTACGGTTCGCATATGCCGGTCGCTTCCAACGCTACGGCTGAAGGCCGCGCGCAAAACCGCCGCGTCGAAATCCTGATCAACCCCGACCAACGCGCCGTCAATGCGGCACAGCAAATGTAAGCCCCGCGCAAAAGGAATGCCGTCTGAACAACCTTCAGACGGCATTTCCATATCCGCAAGCGCAGCCGTACTCCCTTTTCCCCGACTGTAATTCTATGGATAACGTCTCGCCGTTTGCCGGGGAAACCGCGGATTGCAGCTGATGGCGGGCAAGTTTGCAGACGTTACCGCCATACCGCGATACCCCTGTAACCTCATCGTTTAAACGGATATTCAATCAAAATGCCGTCTGAAACCCTGCGAATTTTCAGACGGCATTTGCCTTTCCTGAATTATAAATCGAATTCCGCCGCCACGGGCGCGTGGTCGCTCGGACGCTCCAGCGCGCGCGTCTCCAAATCGACGCGGACATCCTTCAACGCCGCCGCCATCGCAGGCGACACCAAAATATGGTCGATACGCAGGCCCAGTTTGCGCTGGAACATCGCGCCGCGATAGTCGAACCATGTGTAAAACGCACCTTCGGGATGGATATGGCGCAGGCTGTCGGTCAGTCCCAAATCCAGCAGGTTTTTGAACCACTGCCGTTCGACGGACGAACAGTGGATTTTTTCATACCATTTTTCAGGGTCGTAACAGTCCGCATCGGCAGGCGCGATATTGAAATCGCCCAGCAGCACCAGTTTGCCGTAGCGGGTCATTTCATCGCGGACAAATTCGGTTAACGCGGCAAACCACTGTTCCTTATATTTGAATTTGGGGCTGTCCAAAGCCTCGCCGTTGACGCAATAGACATTGATGACGCGCACGCCGCCGACGGTAGCCGCAATCACGCGGCGTTGCGGATCGTCCGGCAGGGAGGGCAAACCGAAATGCACGTCTTCCGGCGCGCTGCGGCTGACAATTGCCACGCCGTTGTAGGTTTTCTGCCCGCTCCAAACACAGTGCCAGCCCATCATCTGCAAGGCGGCGGCGGGAAACTTATCCTGATCGAGCTTGAGTTCTTGTAAAACAAGGATATCCGGCGGATTATCGGCAAGCAGGTTTTGCACCTGCGGCAGACGTACATTGAGCGAATTGACATTCCAAGTGGTAATTTTCATAACATTTCCGAAAAATGCTGTCTGAAACGTTCAGACGGCAAAAGGAAAGGATTCTAACACTATGCCACGCGTTTGTTTTCCAAATCGCGAACCGTGTGCAGAATCGCCGCCGCTTCTTCGGAAACCAGGCGGTATTCGATAATGCGGTGGTAACGCGTAAAATCGACTAGACCTTCCACGCGCAGGCGGTTCAAATGGTTGGAAACTGCGGTAGCCGACAGGGATAAGGATTTTGCCAGTTCGACGATATTGCGTTCGCTGTCCAACAGTTGGATCAGTATCGCCATACGTTCGGGATGCGCCATGAGTTTGAGTATGGTGTGGAGCGGTATTGTGTTCATCGGTATTCCTAAAACCTTTTCCGCCCGCCAAGCGGATTGACGGGCGGCAGATATGGATGATTTTGATTATCTTTATAAATTGTATTATAAATCAATTGTTTATGGCTCATTGTACAGGATTGTATGTTCCTTTTACCACTATTTTTGCAAACAAGCGTAAAGGCAGGCTTTCAGACGGCATAAAACTTCCTCCCTTTCCCCCGCCCTGCCGCCGAGCGGAAGCATCCGTATTTTTTAAGAAAACCATTATGGATATTTTCCGTGAATCAAGGCCGTTCTGCGCGACAGGCTGTCCAACGCCAACATCCGGTTCGGCATTTCATCATCGCCGCCGACGATACGGGCAAGATGTGCATCGGTCGTGCCTTCCTGACGATGCACCGCATCCTCGACAAGGAAAACCAGATACATACCGATATGGCTTTAGCGTTGCCGACGGTAGTGAAAGACGCGGTGGTGGTATGTGCAGATATGGATGCATTGGATAGGTGTTCCGGCTGACCGCTCCGTTAATGAAGTATCTTTCGGCTACCGTTCATCAAATGGTTCCAATGCCGAAATGCCTAAATCGCGCCTGCCTGAAATGCTGTTTTTTCTAAAGCATCACGACCTTCACGAAAAATGCCGTCTGAAGAATATTTCAGACGGCATTTCCTCCTTGAGGCAATAACCGGATTACGGTTAAGCGGTTCCTTGCCTGACATATCAGACAGCCGCCTGCACCCTAAAACTCACGCCACGAAATCCAAACCTATGTCCAACGAACGGCTGCTGTGGGTCAGATAGCCGAGAGCGATGCCGTCCACGCCGGTTTGCGCCACGCGCTTCAGTCGGTCGAAGCCGATGCCGCCCGATGCTTCGCAATAGATGGTGTGGGGGTGGGCAGTTTGCGTGTGGCAGCGGTTTGCCGCTTCTTTCAGGGTTTCGTCGTCCATGTTGTCCAGCAAAATCCGTTCCGCGCCCGCCGCGATGGCTTCGTCCAGTTGTGCCAACGTGTCCACTTCGATTTCCACGCAGGTCAACGGTCCGACCGCCTGTTTTGCCTGCCGAACTGCTTGGACGATGCTGCCGCAATAAGCGAGGTGGTTGTCTTTGATGAGTACGGCGTCGTCCAAACCCATGCGGTGGTTCACGCCGCCGCCTGCCCTAACGGCGTATTTTTGCAGGACGCGCAGCAGGGGGATGGTTTTGCGGCTGCACACGATGTCTGTACCGTATTCGGCGACTTCGGCAACGGCACGCGCGGTGGCGGTAGCGATGCCGCTTAAGTGCGTAAGGTAGTTGAGCGCGGTGCGTTCGGCGGCGAGCAGCGCGCGGGCGTTGCCTTCGACGGCGGCAAGCGTCTGACCTGCGCGGACGGCTTGTCCGTCGTGGATTTCGGCTTGGAAGCGGACGCACGGATTCATCGTCTGAAAGGCAAGACGCGCCAAGTCCATACCGGCGATAACACCGTCTTCGCGGCTGATCAGGAAAAGTTTGGCGGTTTTATCGGGCGTGATGACGGCGGCGGACGTAATATCGCCGCGCCTGCCCAAGTCTTCGCTCAAGGCTTGTTCCACCATGGGGCGCAACAGGGTGTCGGGCAGGGGAAAGAGGGTGTTTTCAGACGGCATGGGGTTTCCTTTGTTGAAAAAGATTGATGTTGCACCGATGGGGCAAAACTTCATTTTATAGTGGATTAACAAAAACCAGTACGGCGTTGCCTCGCCTTAGCTCAAAGAGAACGATTCTCTAAGGTGCTGAAGCACCAAGTGAATCGGTTCCGTACTATCTGTACTGTCTGCGGCTTCGTCGCCTTGTCCTGATTTTTGTTAATCCACTATAGGTCGTCTGAAAACGGGCTAACGGCTGCCCAGCGGCAGTCCGATGTCCGAAATCAGCCTGTCGGGCAGGACGTCGTCTCGGAAGCGGTAAAGCTGCGCGGGACGACCTTTGCTGCCCGATACGCCGGTATCCGACGGCTCAATGAGGTTTTGCTGCTGAATCTGGCGGCGGAAGTTTTGCTTGTGCAGCAATCTGCCGCTAATGGCTTCGACGCTGTTTTGCAGTTGCAGCAGCGTGAATTCGGGCGGCATCAGCTCGAAAATCACGGGACGGTATTTGATTTTGGCGCGCAGGCGGGACAGTGCGGTCGCCAGTACGCGGCGGTGGTCGTGGCGCATGGGCTGCCCCGTGAGCGTGAAGTCGAAGTTTGCCTGCGGCTCGGCGGCTTCCGCTATCAGGCCGCTTTCATACAGCATTTCATAGCGTTGCAAAACGTATTCTTCCGACCAGTTTTCCGGTTCGACCCCCCAGCACAAATGAATGCGCTTGAGCCGCTTTTGGCGGACTTCCTCTGTGTCCGCCGAGTTTGCCCAAATGCGCAGGCGGCTGACGATGGCGTCGCGCTGTCCGCCGTCGGTGCGCAAGTCTTCCCACGGGAAATAGTCGTAGCAGTCCTGCCATTTCGCGTCGGGATGCAGGATGCTGTCGGCTGCCTCGCGCACCAGCCCCAAATAGCTGACGTACAAGACGGGTATGCCGTGTTCGTTGCGGCGGTGGGTATCGACAAAGGTGTAAAGCTGTTCCACATAGCCCATAGGCTGCGAAGTCTGCTTGGCGACCCACAGCTTCACACCCGCCTGCAGGGAATTACGTAGGGGGGAGAGCGGGCCGTTGGGCAGGAGCGTGCCTTGGGCGACGGTCAATACCCGCAGGCCGCCGTCGGTAACGGCAATCAATACGGGAACCAGCTCGACGATGCTTTGCGGCGGGGCTTCGGCTTCGGGGGAGGCGTCCATGCTCGGCTTTCTGCGGGTGGGAAAGGCTTTATTGTAAACCAAAGCGGTTTGTCGGAACGAAGCGGGTCGGTTTTGCGGTATCTCAAACCTGTTTTCAGACGACCTTGCATATTATACTCAAGTTGAGCATAATATAAAAACAGTTTGAAAAACAGACGGCAAACCTTCATGCCGTCTGAAAAACAGCCACAAGGAAACATCATGCAAACCGCCGCCCGCCGCTCGTTCGATTACGATATGCCCCTCATCCAGACGCCGACTTCCGCCTGCCAAATCCGTCAGGCGTGGGCGAAGGTTGCCGACACGCCTGACCGCGAGACGGCAGGTCGTCTGAAAGACGAAATCAAGGCCTTGCTGAAGGAGAAAAACGCGGTCTTGGTGGCGCATTATTACGTCGATCCGCTGATTCAGGATTTGGCTTTGGAAACGGGCGGATGCGTGGGCGATTCGCTGGAAATGGCGCGCTTCGGTGCGGAACACGAAGCCGGTACGCTGGTGGTGGCGGGCGTGCGTTTCATGGGCGAGAGCGCGAAAATCCTCTGCCCTGAAAAAACGGTGCTAATGCCTGATTTGGAAGCGGAATGTTCTTTGGATTTGGGTTGTCCCGAAGAAGCTTTTTCAGCGTTTTGCGACCAACACCCCGACCGTACGGTGGTGGTGTACGCCAACACTTCCGCCGCCGTGAAAGCGCGTGCCGATTGGGTGGTAACGTCTTCGGTGGCGTTGGAAATCGTGTCGTATCTGAAATCACGCGGCGAGAAGCTGATTTGGGGGCCCGACCGCCACCTCGGCGACTACATCCGCCGCGAAACGGGCGCGGATATGCTGCTGTGGCAGGGTTCGTGCATCGTCCACAACGAATTCAAAGGGCAGGAATTGGCGGCGTTGAAGGCGGAGCATCCCGACGCGGTGGTGCTGGTTCATCCCGAATCGCCGCAAAGCGTCATCGAACTGGGCGACGTGGTCGGCTCGACCAGCAAACTGCTCAAGGCCGCCGTATCGCGTCCTGAAAAAAAATTCATCGTGGCGACCGATTTGGGCATCCTGCACGAAATGCAAAAGCAGGCGCCCGATAAAGAATTTATCGCCGCACCGACAGCGGGCAACGGCGGAAGCTGCAAAAGCTGCGCGTTCTGCCCGTGGATGGCGATGAATTCGCTGGGCGGCATCAAATACGCCCTGACAAGCGGACACAACGAAATCCTGTTGGACAGGAAGCTGGGCGAAGCCGCCAAACTGCCTTTGCAGCGTATGCTCGACTTCGCGGCAGGGCTCAAACGCGGGGATGTGTTCAACGGCATGGGACCCGCCTGATTTGCCATCAATATTGCCGTTTCAGACGGCCTCTCAAACAAGGACAACACCATGCAAACCGATTGCGACGTATTGATTGCCGGAAACGGGCTGGCGGCACTGACGCTTGCCCTGTCGCTGCCTGAATCGTTCCGCATCGTCATTTTGTGCAAAAACCGGCTGGACGACACCGCCAGCCGTCATGCGCAAGGCGGGATTGCGGCGGCATGGTCGGGAGAGGACGACATCGAAAAACACGTCGCCGATACTTTGGAAGCGGGCGCAGGTTTGTGCGACGAAGCCGCCGTCCGCACCATCCTGTCGCAGGGCAAACCGGCAATCGAATGGCTGCTTGCGCAGGGCGTGGCGTTCGATCGGAATCCTGACGACCTGCACCTGACGCGCGAAGGCGGGCACACCTGCCGCCGAATCGCCCACGTCGCCGATTACACGGGCGAAGCCGTCATGCAGAGCCTGATTGCCCAAATACGCCGCCGCCCGAACATCCGCGTTTGCGAGCGGCAGATGGCGTTGGACATCCAAACCGAATCAGGCGCGGCGTGCGGGCTGACCGTCCTCAACCGCCAAACGCAAGAAACCTACCGCATCCGCGCCCGCCATACCGTACTCGCAGGCGGCGGCCTCGGGCAGATTTACGCCGCCACCACCACGCCGCCCGAATGCACGGGCGACGCCATCGCCATGGCGATACGCGCAGGCTGCACAGTCGAAAACCTCGAATTTATCCAATTCCACCCCACAGGCTTGGCAAGGCCGTCTGAAAACGGCCGCACCTTCCTGATTTCCGAAGCCGTGCGCGGCGAAGGCGGCATCCTGACCAACCAAGCGGGCGAACGGTTTATGCCACATTACGACCGCCGCGCCGAACTCGCGCCGCGCGACATCGTTGCCCGCGCCATCGCCGCCGAAATTGCCAAACAAACGCAAGACTTCGTCTCGCTCGACATCAGCCATCAACCCGCAGCGTTCGTCCGTCAGCATTTCCCGTCCATCCATCGGCACTGCCTGTTCCAATGCGGCTTGGACATCACGCGCCAAGCCATCCCCGTCCGCCCCGTGCAACACTACACCTGCGGCGGCATCCAAACCGACCCCTGCGGCAGAACTTCCCTGCCGCAGCTATACGCCTTAGGCGAAACCGCCTGCACCGGCTTGCACGGAGCCAACCGCCTTGCCAGCAACTCCCTGCTCGAATGCATCGTTACCGCCAGACTTGCCGCCCAAACCATCGCGGACGGACAAGCGTTTCAAACCGAACCATTCCAAAGGCTGTCTGAAAGCCCCTCCGCCGAAGCAGGTATCTTTTCAGACGGCATCCAAAACGCATTCAGCCGCCCCACCCTGCAAGCCTTCAACCAACACCATCTGGGCATCCTCCGCAACGATACCGGCCTGCGCCGCGCCATCGCCCAACTGCGGCTTTGGAAGCAAAACCAAGCCGAGCCGCACACCGCGTCCGAATACAAAAACCGCAACCTGCTCGAATGCAGCCTCGCCGTCGCCCAAGCCGCATACGCAAGGCGGCAAAACATCGGCGCGCATTTCAATACCGATTTGGCAGAGCGTGTCGATTGGAAAAAGCAGGCGGCAGGCTGAAGGGCAGGCAAACACGTTCGCCAATCAAAATAAATATCAAACGATTCACAAACCCTTTAATCATTACCTCCGTTGTTCCTCCAAATATCATCCGTGCAAGCAATAATCAATACAATCGGTTAAAATGGGCCGTCTAAAATTTATTTGACCGAATTGAGAAAACCATGTCCCAACAATACGTCTATTCTATGCTGCGCGTGAGCAAGGTTGTGCCGCCGCAGAAAACCATTATTAAAGACATTTCCCTTTCATTTTTCCCCGGCGCGAAAATCGGCCTGCTCGGTTTGAACGGCGCGGGTAAATCTACTGTACTGCGGATTATGGCGGGCGTGGATAAGGAATTTGAGGGCGAAGCCGTGCCGATGGGCGGCATCAAAATCGGCTACCTGCCGCAAGAGCCTGAGCTTGATCCTGAAAAAACCGTGCGCGAGGAAGTGGAAAGCGGTTTGGGCGAAGTGGCGGCGGCGCAGAAACGCTTGGAAGAAGTGTATGCCGAGTATGCCAATCCCGATGCGGATTTTGACGCGTTGGCGGAAGAGCAGGGCCGCTTGGAAGCGATTATCGCGGCGGGTTCGTCTACCGGTGGCGGTGCGGAACACGAATTGGAAATTGCTGCCGACGCGTTGCGCCTGCCGGAATGGGATGCCAAAATCGGCAATCTGTCCGGCGGTGAAAAACGCCGTGTGGCTTTGTGCAAACTTTTGTTGAGCAAGCCCGATATGCTGCTGCTGGACGAGCCGACCAACCACTTGGATGCGGAATCAGTGGAATGGCTGGAGCAATTCTTGGTGCGCTTCCCCGGCACAGTCGTTGCGGTAACACACGACCGCTACTTCCTCGACAACGCCGCCGAATGGATTTTGGAACTTGACCGCGGACACGGTATCCCGTGGAAAGGCAATTACTCGTCTTGGCTGGAGCAGAAAGAAAAACGCTTGGAAAACGAGGCAAAATCCGAAGCCGCGCGCGTGAAGGCGATGAAGCAGGAATTGGAATGGGTGCGCCAAAATGCCAAAGGCCGTCAAGCCAAGTCTAAAGCGCGTTTGGCGCGTTTTGAAGAAATGAGCAACTACGAATACCAAAAACGCAATGAAACGCAGGAAATCTTTATTCCCGTTGCCGAACGTTTGGGTAATGAAGTAATTGAATTTGTGAACGTTTCCAAATCATTCGGCGACAAAGTGTTGATTGACGATTTGAGCTTCAAAGTGCCTGCGGGTGCGATTGTCGGCATCATCGGCCCAAACGGCGCGGGTAAATCGACGCTGTTTAAAATGATTGCAGGCAAAGAGCAGCCCGATTCCGGCGAAGTGAAAATCGGGCAAACCGTGAAAATGAGCCTGATTGACCAAAGCCGCGAAGGTTTGCAAAACGACAAAACCGTGTTCGACAACATTGCCGAAGGTCGCGACATTTTACAGGTTGGTCAGTTTGAAATTCCCGCCCGCCAATATTTGGGACGCTTCAACTTTAAAGGCAGCGACCAAAGCAAAATCGCAGGGCAGCTTTCCGGCGGCGAACGCGGACGTTTGCACTTGGCAAAAACCTTGTTGAGCGGCGGCAATGTATTGCTGCTGGACGAACCGTCCAACGACCTCGACGTAGAAACCCTGCGCGCGTTGGAAGACGCATTGTTGGAATTTGCCGGTAGCGTGATGGTGATTTCGCACGACCGCTGGTTCCTCGACCGCATCGCCACGCATATCTTGGCTTGTGAAGGCGACTCTAAATGGGTGTTCTTCGACGGCAACTATCAGGAATACGAAGCCGATAAGAAACGCCGACTCGGCGAAGAAGGCGCGAAACCGAAACGGATTAAATATAAACCGGTAACACGTTAAACAAAATGCCGTCTGAAACCATTCAGACGGCATTTTTATAGTGGATTAAATTTAAATCAGGACAAGGCAACGAAGCCGCAGACAGTACAAATAGTACGGCAAGGCGAGGTAACGCCGTACTGGTTTGAATTTAATCCACTATACAAGGCAGCACCGTTTAAAACAGCATTGCAATCCTCAAGACAATCAAGGTCATCACCGCAGCCGCCATATCGTCCGCCATAATACCCAGCCCACCATGCAGATTTTTATCAAACCAACCGACCGGAGGCGGTTTGAGCGCGTCAAATAGACGGAATAGGACAAACGCCGCCAGCCACCACGCCCACTTGAACGGCACAAACGCCAACACAAACAGCATGGCAACAATCTCGTCCCAAACAATCCCACCGTGGTCGCTGACACCCGTTTCACGTTCCGCATAAGCGCAAATACGTATACCCCATATAAACAGCACCATACACAAAAAAGCCAGCAGCCATCCGTCCACACCCGCCAATATCAACACAAACGCCAAAGGCAGTGCCGCCAAAGTGCCGAATGTGCCCGGCGCAAACGGAGCCAGCCCGCTGCCGAAACCGAAAGCCAAAAAACACAACGGCCGTTTCAATAGCCACGCAAAGTCAGGTTTAAAATCAGCCAAAATGATCGAATCCCGAAGAGTGAAGTTTCAATTCCCTGCCGTCACTATCCAAAATCTTCAGACGGCATTCCCCATTGATTTTACCGATACGCGTTACCGGCACGCCGCATCGTTCCGCTGCGGCAAGCACGCTTTCGCGGCAACTTTCCGATGCGGTAAATACCAGTTCGTAATCATCGCCGCCCGCCAAAGTATAAGACAGCCATTGCGCTCGGGGCAAAATATCTTTCAATACGGATAAAGACGGCAATTTATCCGCAAAAATTTCCGCACCCACACCGGAAGCGGTCAAAATATGCCCCAAATCTTGCGCGAGGCCGTCTGAAGCATCCTGCGCCGCCCGGGCAAACGGCAACAGCGCAAGCCCCAGCCCAACCCTTGGCTCGGGACGGAGCAGCTTTTGTTCGCACACGGCAAACACTTCATCCGGCAACACACACCGTTTCAGACGGCAGTTCAAAGCCGCCGCCGCCATACCGACACGCCCCGACACCCAAATATCGTCGCCCGCAACCGCCGCATCACGCCGTAACGCCCTACCCTTCGGCAATTCGCCGATAATGGTTACATTGAACGCCATATCGCCCTTAGTCGTATCCCCGCCGATTAAGGTGATGCCAAACTTTTTTGCCAAACCGAAAAAGCTGCCGCAAAACCGTTCCAGCCATACTTCATCCAATTCGGGCAACGCCGCGCTCAGCAGCACCCAACGCGGTATCGCACCCATCGCCGCCATATCTGAAATATTGACGGCCAAAACCTTCCAAGCCAAGTCTTCAGGTTTGACATCTGCAAAAAAATGCCTGTCCTTCAAAAGCATATCCGCACTGAAACACAAATCGAAACCCTCACGAGGGCGGATAATTGCCGCATCGTCGCCTATGCCCAATACGACATCCTTATCCGTGCCTGTTTGCAAATACCGTTTGATGAAGTCAAATTCTTTCATGTCGCAAAATATCCGAACGCACCGCCATGTTGATTTTTATTGATCTGCTGTATTTTACGCAGTACCGCACATAAAACGCAGCACCGCGTACAGCACTGATTTGAGAGAGTTTGTTCCCTCTCAAACAAATCCAAATTCTATCGCCTTCAAAACCGGAGTTTCAAGCACCAGGAAGATTTTGATGAAGCATAAACCCTACCCCATATTCTGACAATAACCGTTTCCGCAAGCATCCTAAAAACAAACCCCGCAAAAATGAACTGCACCCCAAAAGTTGGACACCTTACCGACTTTAGGAGGTGCAGTTTTTTATGGCAAAATGTTCAGATGAATTCCGACTTGCCGTCGTCCAATACTATTTGGCAGGGAACGGCAGCACAAGAACAGCAAACCATTTTTCCATTTCCAATTCATTGGTACGCAAATGGGTGACAAGATACAGATTACACGGTGAGAGCGGCATCAAACGCAGAAAGCATACGACAAAATATTCGGTCGAATACAAACTTGAGGCAATCCGCCTGGTGACGGAGCAGGAAATGTCCCAAAAAGCTGCCGCAGACCAACTGAATCTGCCCGACTGCTCCATCTTGCTGCAATGGTTGCGCCTCTACCGTTTGAATGGTATTAACGGTTTAAAGCCCAAACCCAAAGGAAGAAAGCCCGTGAAAAAACAGCATCCGCCGCAAACGAAAAAAGCCGACTATCTGAAAACCAAGGAAGAACTGCTTACGGAATTGGCTTGCCTTAAAGCGGAAATGGCTGCCCTAAAAAAGCTCGATGCCTTAATTCATGGGAAAGAAGTGCGGCAGAAAGAACGCAACTCGTCGCAGGGTTAAGGCAATGCCATCCGTTGAAACTGCTGTTGGAGATTCTCGGACTGCCACGCGGAGAAAAGATATACCTTTCTCCGATTATGGATTTGTTTAACGGGGAAATCGTCAGTTACCGTATTCAAACCCGCCCGACTTTCAATTTGGTCGGCGAGATGCTGAAAGGTACGCTGGAGAAACTGGGAGCGTCTGAAAAGCCGATACTGCATTCGGATCAAGGTTGGCAACATCAGATGTTTTTTATCAAAAGCAGTTGAAAGACAACGGTCTGGTTCAGAGTATGTCCCGCAAGGGAAACTGCTTGGACAATGCGGCAATGGAAAGTTTCTTCGGAACGTTGAAATCGGAATGTTTCCATACGTGCAAATATGATTCCGTTACCGAATTGGAAGTGGCACTGCACGAATATATCCGTTACTACAACAACGATAGAATCAAGTTGAAATTAAAAGGACTGAGCCCTGTTCAGTACAGAATTCAGTCCCTGAAAGCCGCTTGATTAAACTGTCCAACTTTTTGGGGTCAGTTCAGAAGCGGTCTTTTTTTGCCTACCGGTTTTGAATCATCCTCCGTGTATATTCCCTTGACGAAAAAAATGATGATATTACGGATACCAAAACTAAGGTCGTATCCGCCCCCCTACTCTCCCTAAGCAAAGAGATGAAACAGCGTATCGGTTCCCTGCCGGTTGAATTTTCCGAAAAAACGCGACGTAACCAGCATCAACATATCGCATAACAAATTTTACATATAAATCCAACGTGGTTTCACACACACTTTGTCATGGTTTTACACATAAGAACACCATCCTAAGCCTTTATAAGAACAGCACAAGTAGCATCAATACATCAGGCAACGAAAAAGCAAAGTCAGAATGACGCACTTAATAGTGTTTGGATATTTGTTGTTTTGTGCTGTTAGTATTGCTTCTCTCTGTATTTACAGTTTGAGACCTTTGCAAAATTCCCCAAAATCCCCTAAATGTCTTGGTGGGAATTTAGGGGATTTTGGGGAATTTTGCAAAGGTCTCAGGCTGATTCTGAATGCGTAGAATGCGGCTATACAGAAAATGCGGATGTGGTTGGAGCGATAAACATTTTGGAGCGTGAGCGAGCCATCGTCCAAGCGTAAATATATCAGGCTGGGACACAGCCGTAGAGCTTGTGAAGTGAACTTCATTGAGAGGTCAGCAGCACGAACCCACCGAAGCGGTTTGGCAAAACACCGCCAACCGCAGTAGGAATCCCCGTCCTTTAGGGCGGGGAGGATGTCAATATGAATAAGCTATATCTATAGTTACCGTTGATTTGACTATGCCGTTTTAAAACGTATAGCCTACCTGAAAACCGCTTGCCCATTTCCTTGATTGGAAAAATTCGGGCTTTTTCAATGCACGGCCGGTAAATATATCGTAATGCAGGTTGCCGCCAAGCTTTATCTGCCCGCGTATCCCAATTGCTGTGCCAGCTAGAGTTTGGCCCAATAACCATTTGGCGGATTGTCCTGAAACATGTCCTACATCAGCCCCAAGATAAAGCTGATGGCCTGGTTTAAATTGCCAGCTCAAATCGTTGCGCCAATACCATCCCCGCTCGGCAGACAAACTCATTTCACCGTCGAAGCCACGTATGGTGTGGTGTCCGCCGATAGCCAGTTTGTCTTGCGATGTTAGCGGGGTTTTGTTCCATTGTGCATGAACGGATGTGTCATAGGCAAATAGCTGTTTACCGATTTGAAAAGGAGTATTTACATCAGCCGATGCCGTCCAAATTTTCATACGTGACGTGCCTTCGCCAAAGGCTTCTTCAGGCGCGCGCAGAGCATCACTCATACCCGTCCCGCGTTTATAAGCAATCTTAAATTGAGCCGTACTGTTGCCAATGTATTCTTTATGGCTTAACTCGGCTAACCAACCTGCCGTTCTACGGCGTTGCACCGTAATCTCCGCATCGTCAATATAGCTTTGTGTTTCGCGTGTCCATAATTTCGCACCAACATGTGTTTTGCGTTTGGCATCGCGGTAGATTAGGCGGTTGAAACCCAAATCGGTGTTGTAACTTTTACCGTTGTAATCATACGCTGCACTTAATCCTGCTACGGCTTGATGATAGCGGTAGCCGCTGTGATTGAATGCCCATGTCCATTTGCCAAACGGCACAGAGTAATGCAGCGCATAATTGTGTGTACCACCTTTTTTCAGGCTGCCTGAACTGTCTGTTTCATCGGGAACATTACCAATGGAACGTCCATAGTTCACATAAAACAAATCGCTTAATCCCAATGGATTATCCGCCGAGAAAGTAACATTGCCTTGATATTTACCTGTTGCCTTTGTACCCGAATCATCCATCCCCACACTCAAACGATAAGGCACCAATCTTTGCTGCCATTTCACCAGTACCGTACTTTGATTGGGTACCCCCTCCACAGGCACAATTTGAATATCTGCTTCCACTGTTGGAATACGCTTTAAATTCTCCAAACCCTGTTCCAAATCGCGCAAATTCAAGATGCCGTCTGAACGCGTGGGAAATTCATTTTGAAACGCCGCAATGCGTCCAGCATGGGTTTGATTCGCTTGCGACATATCCATTTCAACGTTTTTAAGATAACCTGCCAACACCGTTAAAACCAGCTTACCGCTGTTTAAATCCTGTGGCGCAGCCAAAATGCGCGTGGTGGTGTAACCCCGTCCAATCAAAATATTTTGCGCAACCGTCATAATGTGATTAATGTCGCCCGCATGCAAACACTTGCCAGCCTGAAAACCCGTTTCGCGCAAGGCACGTTTTAGGGCAAACTGAAACCGAGCATGGTGTTCGCCTTCCAACACCACTTCGTTAATGGCAAAACACGGTTGGCTGCTGTCATCGCCCATCAACTGATTAACCGTTTCCCCCGTGTTTTTTTGATGCAAACGCACATCGCTTTCAGGCTGCATGGTTTGGCGCAACTGCTCTTCGCGTTGGCGTTGCTGAATATCTTGCTGCATACGGATTTCGGCAGGGTTGGGGGAGGCCAACAAAGTAGCAGGAGCGATGATACCTGCCGATAAGCAGCACCAAGACAAAAAGCGAATATTAGGCAAATAGGATAAAGGAAGTTTCATGGCATGGTCGCAAAATCAATAAAATCATCAATGGGCATTCAATACACGATTGCATCAAGTTTTAAAAGTTAAAATTCTCAAACCCTTATCGCTCCCTTTATGATACAAGGCGCGTACTGTCGTACTAGGAAATAACTGGCGCACAGCTGAGCGCATTTGATGACTGTGTCCAAATGGCGCAAACCATTGAATCAGCCAAATATAGTCGCCACAATTCCAATCACTGTTGTCGCGCAAATGGCGGTCAGATTCCAAATAATGCGCCTGCGCCACTTCATCAAAATAGGCCCACGAAATATAACCGATTGGCTGCGACTCCTTGCAAAACAAAGCGAACTGCCCGTTTTTTAACACAGGCAACACATAAGTCGGCATCAGGCAATAGGCACTTGGCGATGCTTAGGCGACTGATACCACAACCAAGTGATAGCACCGGGTGCTTCGCTTTCGTTCCATTGTTCATTGGGGTAGAGTTTAGGGGAGATGATGTTTAGGGTTGAGATGGTGGGCATAGTTTAGAGGGGGGGGTAAAACAAAAAAGGTAAGTGTAAGTGGTTTTAAGGCTGCCTGAAAGCGGATTAACAGAGAAAAAGAGAACGCGTGAGTGCGAGCACCCACGCTTGCTATCAGACAGACTGGCTACGCTGGCTATGCTTGTTATATATCTATATGGTTATATAGATATATAATTTTTTCACTCCATTCATTTGATTGTAGGGTATCTGTATCTTCAGCAATATACAAACCAATATCTTTTGACCAGAATGCATAAGTTTGTTGAATTATATCTATATTCTTCAGATAATTAAAATCTGAGAAAGCACCATCAAACATGCATATTATAGCTATTGGATTAAGCTGATTGATATTTAGTATTTCATCTTTAATTACATTAAATAAATCAATATTTTTGGAATATAAAAAATAAGATTCTGTTAAAAAAATATCATATTTCCACTCATTATTTTCAAGAATATATTTTTCAGATTTAATGCAACGTGATCTAGATTCCCATTGCTTTATATTTTCATGATTTCTGTCTTCTTTTAAAAAAATACCATAACACAATATAGAAAACTGGTCAGTACCACAATTTTTTAAAAAATCTATTATTTTCATTTAGTTACCACTAATTAGGTTTAATTGATTATTATCTGGTATAAAGCTTGCAATGACTTTATCCTTATACGGCCCATCTTTTGCAACAACAATAACAACATATTTTCCATTTGATTTACCTAAATGAGCTATACCATTTGTTGCACCAATCCTCCAATCTGCTTTATGAACAGGGGATTGTAATATTGGCAAAGCAATTTTTCGGAAAGCATTAACCCTATTTTCTAATGATCCTGTATTAGGAATAAGAATGCCTTCTAAATGTCTAATTGCATGCCCTCCATTATTTCTCATGCCTTCTAGGGCATTTAGAGAATATTTTATTGATGCTTCTCGTTGCGCATGGGCTTTAAACTGACTACTCTGACTCCTTCTTCTCGTTTCCTGAACATTTTTCTCCACCTGCTCACGAGTTGTCAATTTATTAAGCTTCCTATCAACCTCCCATCTCGGTTTCGCATCAGACACAGGCTTAGCCTTAGGTATACCGCCCCCCGATTTACCCACACTGAACAAATCCAGTGAGAATTGAATATATTCCGCAGCCTGCTCCGACAGCCCCAACTGCTTCAAGGTCTGAACCGTAATCGTCGGTCGTTGTTCGCTGGCTTTTTTTCCAAAGTTTTTTGTCCCAGTAATGACATGATCGTAGGAAGACGTTACACCAACCAAAGCGGCGGCACAGCCTAAGCCGAAAGTCTCGGCACAAGATCCGCCTCCGGCTACTCCTGAAAGAACAACCCCCAAACTGCCCGAAACGATTTCAGCCCCGGGTGAGATGTAGCGGTGCAGGATACTTTTGTCTTCCCTATCCAGCTTTTCGTATTCAGCCTTCAAATAAGAGGCTACTAAATCAGGATGTTGATTTAGGTAATATAAGGATTCTTTTTCTAAGTCCTTAAACCTACTGTCAAAGCGTTGGTCTTGGGTAAATTCGATAATGCGTCCTATATTTTGACGACATTCGGTAATTCTTCCTGTGGAACTGCATTCATGTTTGACTTGCTCTTTTATGACGGAATAAATTTTACGGGCTGTCTGTTCATCCCGTTTTAAGGCTTCCGATGTCAGATAGAGGTTGTTTTCCACCGCATTCTGCCCGACCGCCCCTCCGGTTTGCGCATCTACCGGCGTGCCGCCTATGGCAGCTCCCGTCAGCGATGCAATCACCCCGCTCTTCGATTTGATTTCCTCTTTGATATGCTCCGGCAGCAGGTTGGCATTGAACTCGCCTGTTTGCGGATCGATTGCGGTTTTACCGTCGTTATACCGTTGGGCAAGATGTTCCGCTGCTTTTTCAGCTGCAACTGCAGCCGAGCCGCCGGCAGCAAAATTACCACCGTTGACGCGGGCGATAGCTGCTCCTAAAAGGAAATGTCCGACGGCTTGGGCGGTTTCGTTTTTGTTTTCACCGTGGCCAAATGTTCTGCCTATTGCTTCGGAGGCATAAGGCGCAGCGGCATTGACTGCGCTTTGCAACCTCGCTGACTCGGTGACGTTAAACAAAGGCCGTCTGAAACGGTTTTTCTGTTTTCAGACGGCCTCTTAGCTCAAACCTTGTGCTAATTGTTGAGTTTAGGTTTCATATGGGCTACGGCTTGCTAAATTTCATTTAAAAAATCAGGATTTTCAAATAACTTGTAAATAAAACTCTCTATTGAGTCAGCTAACGGATTTTCCATATCCCATATCCAATAGACAGGTTGTTTAGGCTTATTTAAATTTCGCCTATCAAAACAAATAAAATATTCACTAAATCTTTCGAAAAATGGTACTTGATGTGGTTCAATAACAAAATTAGAAGAAACTTGTTCTGATTCCCCAACCAATATATCTAAAATAGATAAAGGATCCATAATTCGATTATCAGACTCTGATCGAATACTTCCACTTTCATTTACAGTAAGAAAACCATAACCAATTTCTTTCCAAAAGCAGAATAAATCATATGGAATTTGGATATGCTTTTCTAACTCTAGAAAATCACTATCTGGTAATTTAAAAAATAGATTTTTCTCTTGGCATAATGAATATTCGTCGAAATTATTCACAATAATAGAAGAATTTTTTATTCGTTCAAACATATTATCTATCCAATCAGGATACCTAGCTGGAGTAATGTTTTGCCAAATATTACCACCATTATTTTCTAATGGTTGAATATGGTGAGCATCATACTTACTTCCTGTTGGCTTTATAAGCCTACCAGTTCTGGAAGATATTAAAAAACACGTGCTTGATGCATCTTTAAACATAGATTTTATGTGAGATAAATTTCATCATTATCATTTAAATATAATTAAATTTCATAATCATTTTTTCCATAATATTTTTTATATATCCTTTTTTAAACACCGATTCCTTAACAATATTATCATTTAAATATAATAATTTTTCATTATGCTTATTAGATAAATACCAAATATTGTCTTTTTCTTCAGGGTTATCAATATATTCTGTTATACAGTATTTCCAATATGAATAAGATTCCTCTTCTGATAATTCCATATTACGATAATGAACAGCATCGTTCAAAAAAACATATGCATTACAATAGTCTAAGTTAAATAAATTAGGGCACTCTAGATCATCAATTATTGAAATAAACTGTTGTATGCTACGCAAAGAATTTGGTAAAAAAGTAGATGTATTTGGTAGTTCTTGAGGAATCATGTCTCCATTCACAAAAAATGTAAAAATCCCTTCGGAAAAATTTTCTGAACTCCATTCGTCTATCTCCTCAATCCAAATTGCAAATTTATATGGATTCCCAAAAATCATTTAGAATACTCCTTGAATAAAATTTATTTTCCAGGAATACCCAATTTTCTACGCAATTGGATATTAAGTTTATCTATTCTATTCCTGTTTAAAATTCCTGCCCAGTGATACAAATTCCTGTTATTGCCAGTACCTGAAAAAAATTGATGCACTTCACCAGTTGATTTATCAAAAGTAACCCTCATACCGTCTTTAACGGAAATTGACTGTTGAAATAATTCTAAAGAATTTTTAGGTTCTAATGATGCTTCATGTCCAGGTCTTTTCCCACCGTGTCCTAATGAGTGTTTTTCATTAGATTGATATTTTAATTCATAGCTATCTTTACCCTCTCTAAAAGTTACTGTGGTTTCAGATGGAACAGGTACAGATGATCCTGTGCTTGATTCTTTATGTGGCCTTAAATCATTTCTCGAATAATTCTTCGACGCCAATGCCGTATCCGGAATCCTGCCCCCCTTCGCAACATTGCCGTTTACAGGAATACGGATATTCCCCACACCCGCCAACAAAGGATCACTGCCTGTAACATTCGACCTTATGTTTCCCAGATTGCGGCGGGCTTGATCTATTGCGGCCTTCATTTTTTCTGTATTTTTAGCGGCTTTGGCTGCCTGATAAGCTTTTTCGGCTTGATGGACTTTTCTGGCAGCATCTCCATAAAGTGGAATTATTCCTACAGTAGCAAAGAAATAATCGCCTTTGGTTTCTGCTTCTGCAAAACCTTTTATATCTCCGATAACTGGAATAAAGTCAATCAAAAAGTTAATAGCCTGGAGTTGTTCTGTTCGTAATTGCGAATAAGCGGCAGGATTTTCTTTCATTAAAGCCTGATCTTTTTTCCAAGCAGAATATGATATACCCACTGAATTATTCTCCACCGCATTCTGCCCGACCGCCCCTCCGGTTTGCGCGTCTACCGGCGTGCCGCCTATGGCAGCTCCCGTCAGCGATGCAATCACCCCGCTCTTCGATTTGATTTCCTCTTTGATATGCTCCGGCAGCAGGTTGGCATTGAACTCGCCTGTTTGCGGATCGATTGCGGTTTTACCGTCGTTATACCGTTGGGCAAGATGTTCCGCTGCTTTTTCAGCTGCAACTGCAGCCGAGCCGCCGGCAGCAAAATTACCACCGTTGACGCGGGCGATAGCTGCTCCTAAAAGGAAATGTCCGACGGCTTGGGCGGTTTCGTTTTTGTTTTCACCGTGGCCGAATGTCCTGCCTATTGCTTCGGAGGCATAAGGCGCAGCGGCATTGACTGCGCTTTGCAATCCGCTTTGACCACCAAGCAGACCGGTCGCAAGGGTGATGCCGGCATTAAGGGCACGGCTGTGTTTACCTCCCACCCCCCAATTTTGGGCTTCGGCATCGGCTTTGCGATAGGTTTCTGAGTAGTTGATTAGGATTTTTTGCCGTTCGGTTTCGTCCAGTTTGGCGTAGGCTTCATAGCTGCCGTCATTTTGGGCTTTCAGACGGCCTTCGAACTCCGCTTCGGCTTTGGCTTTATTTTTTGCAGCGGTTTTTTGGCGGTTGCTGCTGAAAGTGTGCGCAGCGGATACTATATCGGAAGTTGCTTTAGCTATAATCTGTTGCTTTTCGGTAATCTTGGCTAAATCGGGCAGAGCCGCAACAGCACGGTGTGCGTTACTGCTGTCACTATTGATACCCAGTTCTTGCGTAGTGGTCTCTTTGCCGCCGATGTTCAGACGGCCTTCGCTCAGGGTAGCATAGGTGGTGCTGTTGTCGCCGCCTTTTTCATATTGCGGCAAGCCGGGGTTGAAGTCGGTACCATTTTTGCCTGCAGAGCGTGCAAATGCCTTACCTAAGTTTGTTTGACGGAAGTCGGCGTTGTCGGGGGTTTCAGAGGGGCTGTCGCTACCGTAACTACCGCTCAAGCTGACATTGGATGCGCTATAACTGCTTTGGTTTTGAATATTTTCAAAAGTAAGACGTTTGGCAGTTAATTCATTTTGCTCCTTCGGCGCGGTAGAGGTAATGGCTCCGCCTTTTAGGTGGATGCTGTCGGCCTCGATGTGGTAGCCGCCTTCTCCTGCAAAAAGTCCGGATTGGATAGCCGCACTGTCACTGCTGCCTGAAGCTTTGCTTTGGTTGAAGTTGCCCGAAGCCTCCCAGGCGGTGCCCAAGGAAACTTGTACACGTACGCCGGCGCCGGTTTGTTTGTTGTCCTGTTCGGTATGGTAATGTAAGCGGGCAATTATAGCAATGCACAAAAACAGACAAAAAGATAAAAAAACGCCATAAATGAAAATTTAATCACATGTTTATAGGATATGGAAAAGAGGAAGCGAAATCTGAAGCCGTCTGAAAACAACCATAGGCAAAACCCATTTGTTATTTTCAGACGGCCTCTTAGCTCAAACCTTGAGAACCGCATATGTGCGTTCCGCACACATCTTACTTGTTGAGTTTAGGTTTCATATGGGCTACGGCTTGCTGAATCACTATCGGCACAGCTTTTACCTTCGCGCTTGGTGGTTTCAGCAACAGCTACCACAGCCCCGCGTTTGCGGTTGAAAATCACACGATAGAGGGTTTTATTCATGATTTCAGTTATTTGATTTTCAGAGAGTTATTAAAAAAATAGATAATCTTAATTATTCTAATTCAAGGATTTTATCTAAATCAAATGCTTACTGCCATTCGTTTATGAGAACTTGTATTCAATACAAGTTCTAACATCTTAATCATGGCACAGCGTATAAGCGTGGATTTGCAGTCCAATCTATATCGCTGATTCTATTCATTAAGCTAATTATGCTTATTCCTCAATCACAGTCTCCACCACCGAATGAATACTTTTAGGCAATTGCAAAAAAGCATTCCAAGCAATTAAAGCAGTTTTAAAAGTATGCAGCGAACAGCTTAAATCAGGCCAGCCGTCTTCTTCATCAAATTCGTTGTGATAGAAAACTACTTTTTCAGCAGAAATATCCCAGCAAAAACCTTGTCCACCTCCTGAATAAACTTCATTGGGATTATTTTCTGCTTGATGGATAAATTCTAAATTTTCATCAATGTCTTTTTGTAGATAAAGGTCTCCTGTTAAAACATAAATTAAGTATTCATATATTCTATCTTTAATTATTTCATTATTTTCTTCATCTAAAAATATACATCTTTTTAATAGTTCTCCATTAAATTCATAAATATCGTAATAAGCTTTAAAAATAGATATCATATCATTTCCTTATCTTCCATAAATTGGATATGCTGTTCCTCTTGGTGTAGTAAACCCTTCAATCCAAACTCCTGATGAGGATTTCCCCTCCCACTTATTTTGATTAACCATTTTTCTTTTCTCCCAAGCCGAAGTAACTTCAGCCCTAATTCTAGCCTCATCCCAATCTTTTGGGAACATAGAATGATTTGTCATAGGTTTTCCGCCCCTTCCTTTTTTCATTTCCCAACTTCCATCAGGCTTTTTAATTTCCACTGTCGCTTGATAAACCCCATGTTTATCAGGTGCCGAGGTTTGTTGTATCACCCGTACATCACCACGGGTTAGACTATGCCCTCCTGTTACTGTGCCTTTCTTATTGATATCACCACCTATAAAATGATTAAAATCTAACCCTGTTTTATTTTCCCATTCTCGTTGCGCATGGGCTTTAAACTGACTACTCTGACTCCTTCTTCTCGTTTCCTGAACATTTTTCTCCACCTGCTCACGAGTTGTCAATTTATTAAGCTTCCTATCAACCTCCCATCTCGGTTTCGCATCAGACACAGGCTTAGCCTTAGGTATACCGCCCCCCGATTTACCCACACTGAACAAATCCAGTGAGAATTGAATATATTCCGCAGCCTGCTCCGACAGCCCCAACTGCTTCAAGGTCTGAACCGTAATCGTCGGTCGTTGTTCGCTGGCTTTTTTTCCAAAGTTTTTTGTCCCAGTAATGACATGATCGTAGGAAGACGTTACACCAACCAAAGCGGCGGCACAGCCTAAGCCGAAAGTCTCGGCACAAGATCCGCCTCCGGCTACTCCTGAAAGAACAACCCCCAAACTGCCCGAAACGATTTCAGCCCCGGGTGAGATGTAGCGGTGCAGGATACTTTTGTCTTCCCTATCCAGCTTTTCGTATTCAGCCTTCAAATAAGAGGCTACTAAATCAGGATGTTGATTTAGGTAATATAAGGATTCTTTTTCTAAGTCCTTAAACCTACTGTCAAAGCGTTGGTCTTGGGTAAATTCGATAATGCGTCCTATATTTTGACGACATTCGGTAATTCTTCCTGTGGAACTGCATTCATGTTTGACTTGCTCTTTTATGACGGAATAAATTTTACGGGCTGTCTGTTCATCCCGTTTTAAGGCTTCCGATGTCAGATAGAGGTTGTTTTCCACCGCATTCTGCCCGACCGCCCCTCCGGTTTGCGCATCTACCGGCGTGCCGCCTATGGCAGCTCCCGTCAGCGATGCAATCACCCCGCTCTTCGATTTGATTTCCTCTTTGATATGCTCCGGCAGCAGGTTGGCATTGAACTCGCCTGTTTGCGGATCGATTGCGGTTTTACCGTCGTTATACCGTTGGGCAAGATGTTCCGCTGCTTTTTCAGCTGCAACTGCAGCCGAGCCGCCGGCAGCAAAATTACCACCGTTGACGCGGGCGATAGCTGCTCCTAAAAGGAAATGTCCGACGGCTTGGGCGGTTTCGTTTTTGTTTTCACCGTGGCCGAATGTCCTGCCTATTGCTTCGGAGGCATAAGGCGCAGCGGCATTGACTGCGCTTTGCAATCCGCTTTGACCACCAAGCAGACCGGTCGCAAGGGTGATGCCGGCATTAAGGGCACGGCTGTGTTTACCTCCCACCCCCCAATTTTGGGCTTCGGCATCGGCTTTGCGATAGGTTTCTGAGTAGTTGATTAGGATTTTTTGCCGTTCGGTTTCGTCCAGTTTGGCGTAGGCTTCATAGCTGCCGTCATTTTGGGCTTTCAGACGGCCTTCGAACTCCGCTTCGGCTTTGGCTTTATTTTTTGCAGCGGTTTTTTGGCGGTTGCTGCTGAAAGTGTGCGCAGCGGATACTATATCGGAAGTTGCTTTAGCTATAATCTGTTGCTTTTCGGTAATCTTGGCTAAATCGGGCAGAGCCGCAACAGCACGGTGTGCGTTACTGCTGTCACTATTGATACCCAGTTCTTGCGTAGTGGTCTCTTTGCCGCCGATGTTCAGACGGCCTTCGCTCAGGGTAGCATAGGTGGTGCTGTTGTCGCCGCCTTTTTCATATTGCGGCAAGCCGGGGTTGAAGTCGGTACCATTTTTGCCTGCAGAGCGTGCAAATGCCTTACCTAAGTTTGTTTGACGGAAGTCGGCGTTGTCGGGGGTTTCAGAGGGGCTGTCGCTACCGTAACTACCGCTCAAGCTGACATTGGATGCGCTATAACTGCTTTGGTTTTGAATATTTTCAAAAGTAAGACGTTTGGCAGTTAATTCATTTTGCTCCTTCGGCGCGGTAGAGGTAATGGCTCCGCCTTTTAGGTGGATGCTGTCGGCCTCGATGTGGTAGCCGCCTTCTCCTGCAAAAAGTCCGGATTGGATAGCCGCACTGTCACTGCTGCCTGAAGCTTTGCTTTGGTTGAAGTTGCCCGAAGCCTCCCAGGCGGTGCCCAAGGAAACTTGTACACGTACGCCGGCGCCGGTTTGTTTGTTGTCCTGTTCGGTATGGTCTTGAACACTTTCGATGTTCAGACGGCCTTTTACATCGGCATCAATGCGGCTGGCAGTGGCTGTAGCCCCTTTGAGAGTGGTATCACCTTTGCTTGCCAATTCGATTTTATTAGCTTGGAGGGTCGTGTGATCGTGTGTTTGGGCAAGATAATGGTTTTTACCTTTGCTGCCACCCACTTCGCCATAAGCATAAACACCGGTTTGCGCGCCTACGGAGACGCCTACACCCACTGATGCACCAAGGCTGCTATTTTTTCCATCGGAGGATTGGGAAGATTGGCCAGATTCGAGTATCAAATCTTTGGCTGAATCTAAGCGGAGGGTTTCAGCCGCTTGTGCTTGGGTGTTTTGAAGGTGGATGTTACCTTCGGTAGAACGGATATTGAGGTTACCACCGGCATTCAAAACATTGGCTTGGCTATGGTTTTGGCTTTGGTCTTGGCTGCTGTTGGCAGTTTTAAAGCCGAAACCTACTTCTGCTTTGGCTAATGCACCGCCGCTGGTAGCGGTATTGTAGGTAGAATAAGCTTGTGCACCTGCAGCCAGTGTTTGCAGCGCCTGCGTGCGGTCGTCTGCTTTACTCTTCACCGCGCCTTCGGCAGCGTTTACCAGGTCGATCAGTGGAGAAGATACCTTGGCAAAGGTGCCAATTTTAACGTCGCGCTCGGATTGGTGGCTGTTGTTGCGATTGTGGTCAGCCAGAATCTCAACGCTTTTTGCTGTAATATTGATGTCTTTGACGGCCACCACATTGGCAACCTGTTGGGTATAGTTGCCACCAGCCTGTATATTGACGTTGCCGCCCAAGCTCCCAACTTGGGATTTAATCTGTTCAACTTGATTACTGTTACTATCTTTCCGGTTTTTCATCCACCCGGCAAAGTGTTCGGTATCGGAAATTACCGCAGTGCCGATGCCTCTGGTGATTTGACGTTCTGATTTGGCTTGATTGTTTTGGCTGGAACGGATATTGATATTACGGCCGGCAGACAAGGTAGTATCATCTTGCGCGGCAACGCTGCTACCGAAGATGTTGATATCCGCTTTTTGCGCTTGTAATACAGCCATACCACCCGCGGACAATTGTGTGCCGATGGCTTTATCGAGATTGCCCTGTGCATTGCCACGGTCATTAAACTTCCCTGCCGGAATCAATTCTCGGTTATCTATACTGAAGCCGCTGCGCTTACGGGAACCGTGTTGATCGGCGGTGTTGCGGGCAACATCCAACGTTATACTTTCTGTTGCCGAAAGCAGGATATCGCGTTCGGCAGTCAGTTTTGTCCCTTCACTTCTGATACTACCGCCGTCGGCAACAATGTTTAGGTTGCCTTGCGCAGAAACGGCCGTTACCACCGCTTGCGTATCTTCTTGATGACGATTTTCCGTAGTTTTTTGGCGACCACCGTTGATGACGATAGGAGTAAAAGCTGCTGTGGATGCCTTTGCTCCTGCATCGGCGCGTTGCAAGGTCTTACCCACTATACTATTGCTGTAGCCACTGCCTTGCATATTGCGTTTGTAATTAGCTTTGGCAGCATCAATGGGATTCAGGGTTATGCCCATGGATAGACCTGATTGTTTTTGTTCGATATCGTTGTTGTTATTTGTTTCCATGTACCCTGCATTTAAAGCAACATCACGTCCCTGTAGGTGCATATCGCTACCTGATGCCAGTATCGCAGCTTTGGTGTTTAGGGTTCGTTCGGCAACAACTACGGTATTACCTTGTTTACTACCGACTTGGGAGGTTGTCAGGGTGGTTGCAGTTTGGTCTTGGTTGGATTTTGTGGAAGCTTTAGTGTATCCGACACTTAAAACACCGTCGCGGAAACCTCCGCTCAGACCCGATTTTTTATATTCGTGTGTTTCAGCATCAAAATGGCGATTAGAAGCTGCTTCTAGCTGGATGTCTCTACCTGCTTTTAAAACAGTGCCCTTATCAGAAATAAGGTTGCTGCCGCGTACATTGATATCCTGCCCGGCTGCAACAATCATTTTGCCGCCGCCGATGTTACTGCCGACTGCTTCATCATGACTGAAGCGGTAGCGATCCTGTGTTTTGGTACTGGAAAGGATGCCTTTGCTTTTTACGCTTACCGAGGTATCCAGTTCGGTTATTTGGCGTCCTTCGCTGATAGTGACATCACGTCCTGCGGCAAGGACGGTTTTGCCTTCTTCGGCCTCTAGTTCGCCTTGGCGGATTTTTAAGTCGTTACCGGCTCTAAGCAGTGCGCCGTTTTGCGTGCGGATACTGCTGCCGACTTCGGTACTTTGGCGGACATGGCGATGGTTCTCGTCATCTAATGCACCATAGGCTTCGCGATGTTCGGTATGAATGGTGCCGAGGTTGAGATTATTGCCAGCGGTAATTTGGGTAGTGCCGCCTTTAACTTGGTTAGAGACGGTGGCCGCATTGAGGTTAATATCGTTGCCGGCATGCAGGGATAGGATGCCGTCTGAAGCTCTGTTATCTACTTGCTCAGTATAGCTTCCGACCACGTTAATGCCGGCCATACGATCGATGGCGGTATTGCCGTTACGTTCATTACCGGAAGTTTGGGTTGTACCGTTAAGGTTGATATTTTGCGCTTGGGCAGTCAGCAGTCTGCCTGCTTGTACCTGCCCGCCGTCGATATTGATACTTTTTTCAGCTTTTAAACCGATTTGATCGGCTTGAATGTTACCGTTGCTGTTAATATTCCGTGCCTGGATGAGCACGGCCTGTCGCCCCGCAATGGTACCGCTGTTAGTCAGGTTGCCGTTTTGCAGTTTAAGTAAGACTTGTTCGGCACTAATCAGGCCACCGGAGGTATTGAGATCACCTTTGCGCGCCAGGGCATAGACTTTAGGAACCAGTACGGTTTGAGTCGAACCGTCAGACAGTGTGACGGTTTGATTTTCCATCCAAACGATATCTGAAGTTAAGCGGGCAACTTGCTCTGAACTCAAGGCGATACCTGGGGTGAGACCGAATGTTTTGGCAGCAGTAAGGCCGTTGTCCATCAGAGCTTTGAATTGTTCTTCATCACTCCTGTAGCCGTCGAGTCGGCGGTAGCCTGTTAACTGGTGGATTTGTTCATTAACAAGTTTTTGTTCGTAGTAGCCGTCGCCTAGCCGTTTGTGTAGATGATTGGTGTCCAATTTCAGTTGTTGCAACATGTAGTCGCTGCCCAACCAGCGGCGGTAGTCTGCAAATTGAGGATCGGTTTCAATCAACCAGCCTTTATTGTCAGGATGGGTGGTATAGAGGCTGCTGTTAGGCAGAGTAACAGTAGCGTTATTTAACGAGACCACATTACCGGTATGGATGCGCTGACCATTGACGGCTGCTGTGGATACTCCGTCAATCAGTTTGATTGCAGATGCAGCGGGTTGAAAGGAAGGGGAGGCGGCATTCTGTTGGATGACGGATACAGGCGTGTCGAAGTCGTGGGTAAATAGTTGGGTATCATGGTAAGGAGTATGGTTTCTTTCAGTACGGCGTTGTCTTTTTCTACCGCTGTACAATCCTTTTTTTGTAACTGAATCCCACTGTGTGCCGACAGCATCTGTGCGACCTTTGCCTGTTGTACTTTGATTGGTAATTTCTTTCTGGTTTAAATCATCAGTGATAATACGCCCGCCTACTACAATCCGGCTGTCTTTGTTCAGCCAATTTTGACCTGAGGCAGTCAGATTACCGCCCACAGTAATGTGTGCCGGCCGGTTTTCGATGATGCGTTCTTTATAAGTCTCGATGTGGTAGTCTCGGACATGCCATTGGTTGGCCTCAATACGAGAACCATTTTTTAAATGGAACGTAGCAGTAGTTTGGTCTTTTTGTCCTTGCGAGTTGTCGAATAAACCGTCTTTTCCTGCCTGATAGTAGGTATTTTGCCCCAGTACGGTGTAGTCACGAACTTGCTTTTCTGCTTTGGCTAAGTATGTCTCTGTTTTAAAGTGATTATTGATATTCTGCATATTCCGAACAAACATCAATGCATCACCTTGTACTTCCAAACCGGCACTGCCATTAACAAAGGTATCGGCCATGCCTGCCGCATGATGTTGTTCATCCAGTCGATTACCTACGGCAAAAATACCTTCGCTGGATAGTAGGGCACCTTCTTGGTTATGAATCTCTTTCGCTCCAATATCCAAACGTTTCCTTGCAGCTATTGCCCCCGCTTTGGTACTGCCTTCCGTCGTTTCTTCCCGGTTAAGCAGTATTTGCGCGTCCAGGGCAATATGGTTGCCATAGATTTTGCCTGTCCCGGTGTTGGTCAGGGTTTGACCTGCACCGATGTGGGTCAAACCGTCGCTGTTGATCAAGCCCCTGTTGTCAACATGCTGTTCGGATGTGATGTCCGCTTGTTCTCCGCCAATAATTTTGCCTGTAACTTGGTTATCTATATTGCCGGCATTGAGTTTGAGCGTATGGCCTGCTTGTAGGGTATGGGTATTTTTCAGACGGCCTTTTATGCTTAGATTTAATTGTTTGCCTGCAGTGAGGTCGCGCTCTACGACGAAATCGTCCGCCAAAGCAATATCCAGTTTGTTACCGGCTGTTAATGTGCCATTGTTGGCGAGTGATTTGGCTTGTAGCGATACATTACCGGCAGATTGAATCGTGCCATCCGCATTGTTTAACGCCAAAGTGTTTTGATTTTTATCGTGAATAGACAACTGCCGGTTGGTGGCAATTTCACCATGTTGGTTGTTTAGGCCGTCTGAAACAGCTAATTGTGCTTGGTTTGCAGATAGGAGTTTGCCGTTTTGGTTGTCTACATTTCGACTATTGATAGTCAGTTGTTCGGTAGCAGTAATATGGCCGCTTTGGTTAGTCAGTTGCTGACTTTGGATGTTAACCGTTTCAGCCTCTATATGTCCGTGCGTATTATCTAGAGCCTGACCTTCGGTATTCAGTCGTGCAACAGAAACTTTTCCTGTATTGCGAAGATTATTCTTGGTGGTAACGGTTCCACTATCGGCAAGAATGTTACCTGCATTATGTAAACCAGCGGTATCAAGCTGTAAATGTGCAGCTCGAATATTGCCTTTTTTATCATTGCTCAAGCGGCCCGAATGAATGAGTGTCAGATTGTTGGCGGCAATTTCTCCGGCATTATGCAGTTCACGGTTGTCAATCTTGCCGGTTTGAGTTAATAAGTGACCGCTGTTTTTAGCAGTTTGAGTGTTAACAGCCAGATCGTGTGCCTGGAGTTTGCCTTTTACCGTATTGTTAAATGAATCGCCTGATACTCGTAGTTTAGCCGCATTCAGACTACCCGAATTTTCCAAACCGTTTTGGGCGGCAATGTCAATTTGCCCACCTGCATTGATTGATCCTGCATTGTCAAATGCTCCTGTTGTTTGAATGCGTCCTACGGCGTAGTTTTTTGCAGGTGCTGTAGGTGAAACGGGATTGTTTGAACCAGGCTTAGATACCGAGACAGTGCTGCTGCCTGAACCTGTTGCAGTACTCGGAATCTGTGGTATGACTGATGGATTGGGATTCAAACCGGTCTGTGGAACGTCACTTACACCAATCTTGCCACTGTTATCGAATTTGCCGGCAGATACCAAATCCAATGCTTGTGAACCTGTTTGAGTAATATTACCTGTGTTATCCAAACCACCTGTTGACATATCTAAGCGGGCAGCCTGGATCGTACCGTTGTTATGGTTTTTCAGACGGCCTAAATTACGGACAGTCAATTGACCTGAGGATAAGACCGTACCTGAATTGTCCAGCGTCTGGCTGTGAATATTGGCATCATCCTGTGAGGCAACCGTACCGCTATTATGAACATTGCGGGCATGAAGTGAAACCGCATGATTTTCTCCCGTCGCTGCAATCATGCCTGTGTTGACCAGTTTACCCTCAGCATTCACTGCCACATTGCCGGCTGAGGCAAACCATTGCCCCTGATTGCGCACGGATGCATCACGATCAGTGCTGATCAGGGTGATCTTACCGGCATACATACCGCCCAATGCCCCTGTATCGATGGCATACAGTGAGTTGTCGAAATTTATATTCGTAGCAGGGGAGTGTGAAGACCGGATAGAGCCATCAGCTGAGACATCATTTTTCCCTGCCGACACACGCACATCTTTACCCCACACAGGCCCATCAATCTTAACCACATGGCTCAATATCTGCGTGAAATCGGTATCACGGGCATCCAAACCTTGTCCGGCGATTACAACATTGCCTTGCCTTATCTTAAAGCCGCTAAGGTCTCCTGCTTGATATTGCGGTTGGCCTGTCGTCAAAGTGGCACGGGAAGCATTGATAAAACCTCCGCCATCGACTGCAATCCCTGCCGGATTGGCAATAACGACTTCTGCACGTCGTCCGCCCACTTCAATATAGCCATTCAGTTGTGAAGAATGGCTGCTGTTGATTTGGTTTACAACCACACGTGCTTCGCCCCTTGCTAACCAAGGATTGCCTTGAATCCAACCGCCTAGCTGTGTTTGGGTGTTGCTGCGACTGTTGTTTAAAATCGCCCCGCGATTACCCACATCAAACTGGGCATATTGATTAACAGAAACCCCTGCCGAAGTAGGGGTTTGAATATTGACCTGCGGTATGCCGTTACCTGTTTGCAGGATCGTGGCTTGTTGGGTTTTAGGAGCAGCTTTATCAGCAATAATGCCATCAGCAAAAGCAATATTGGCCGTACCTAAAGCCAAACATAAAGAAAAGCCTAATAAAGAAAAAGAAAAGATATTTGAACGACAAATAGGTGCATGAGTAGTACCAAAAGGAACAGATTTCACATGAGTGCCGCCTGAATCACTATCGGCACAGCTTTTACCCTCGCGCTTGGTAGTTTCAGCAACGGCTACCACAGCCCCACGTTTGCGGTTGAAAATCACACGATAGAGAGTTTTATTCATGATTTTAGTTCTTTGATTTTTATAGAGTTATTACAAAAAATTGGATAGTCTAACCATTCTAGATCAAGGATTTTGGCGAGTCAATTACCGCCGTTTTACTGCCATTTGTTTATTAAATTAGGGACTGTACTAGATAACGGTTAAAAATCCCATTCGAACGAAATGGCAAGGTTTATACCGTCGTTGTCCCTAATGCGCAATCAGCAACATTATTGCCGATTATCCGAGAGAAAGTTAAGCCTGATGGCATTGTGTATACGGATACCTTTCGTAGTTATGATGTACTTGATGTCAGTGAATTTAGCCATTTGCTCAAGTTTAATAGCATTCCCAAAGAGCATTTTGGACCGTATTTAAAGGAATGTGAATAGCGTTTTAACAACAGTGAAATAGAATCTAAAATTCAGATTTGAAGACAATTAGTTAATGGGAATTTGGTCTGGTTATCTAGTACAGCCCCAAAAGTTTTTTTATCAATATTGCAGAACGCATCCGTAGCCATAAAGACTTTGAGCAGAAATACCAAAATAACTCGGATATTCATACCCGTGAATTGGCTTTCCAAGCCATTTTGCGCGATGTGATGAGCGAATGCCACCGGGATGAACTAGAGCTATACAAACTCTTTGCCAAAGACCCTGCATTTAGAACCGCAGATTGTCCACCTAGAACATATCCTTTAGGGGTTTGTAATGTTTCTATGGAGTTTCATTCAGACAAAATTGAGTCATAGTCTATTTTCTGAGGTAGGGCAGAATACAGAAAGTCTCGAAAATTGGTGTTAACAGACTTCTCAGAAAAAGTGTGTGAGAACTGATCAGATTCTTCGAAGCCCAAATAAGCAAGGAACGCATCATCTTCAGCATCTCTACCCAGTTTTGCATATTTCTGTTAATTTTACCGTTGGTTTTTTGAAAGTCAAACAAAACAAAAGCCAATCACAACGTTTTTTTCAATAATACAAACGCGGAGAAATTTGGCAGTTTAAAAGACAATGCTGCTAAAATACCTATCCGCTTAACAAGTCTGTAACTGAGTCTGAAAAGTGCAGTTTGCATGGTTTCAGTAGCTGAAGCTTCTTTCTGTCTTTGTTGTTATTACTACAATATTTAAAACTTTAAATATATTTGGCTGTGTTTTAACGATCCGTTGATTACTTAAGATAAATTTACACTAGACAAAACAGCTCTCTATTCCCTCTATTACGGCGGTTGTTTTGTTTAGTGCTGTTTAATGGTAATCTACAGATTGTTACTAAATAGCAAGGTGTGAATAAAACAGCGGATATAATCAAATATATGTAATGAGATTCCCAAAATCTTGGTAATGATGTATATTAGTCAAGTTAGCTAATCATGAGAAGTGTTATGTTTCAAGCAAATATTCATCAGGCAAAAACCAATTTGAGTCAATTGATTCAAAGAGCAGAAGCAGGGGAAATCGTTATTATTGCGAAGGCAGGTAAGCCTTGCGTCCAACTAACCGGTATTGAAAAACCGGCACGAAATGCAGGAAGGTTGAAAAAATTCAGTCATATGGAAAATACGGATATTTCACGTATTCTTGAGAATGACAATGAAACGGCAGCTTTATTTGAGGAGTCGGCTCTGTGAGAAAGATTCTGCTTGATACCCATGCTTTGCTGTGGTGGTTATTGGATGACAAGAAACTGGGGACATCTGCACGCAAACTGATAGAAAATCCGAGAAATGTGATCTTTGTCAGTGCAGCAAGTATTTGGGAAATTTCCATCAAGCAGAACAAGGGGTTGTTGAAATTACCGGACGAGTTTTTTGATGTGCTTCAAGAAGAGGATTTTGGAATGCTGCCTATAGGTCTGTTTCATGCAAAACAGGCTGGAAGCCTTCCGGAGATACACAAAGACCCTTTCGATAGGATGTTGATTGCACAAACCCAAGCGGAAGGCTTTGAACTGATGACTGTCGATGAATATATTCCGCAGTATGGAATTAGAGTTGTCAACGCATCAAGCTGACAAATACAAAAACTGTGTACACAAGAAAGACCGCCGAGGCGGTCTTTTCGGTTATTGTCTTCGCTTAAAAGCTAGACTTCCGTCGTGGTCTATAAACACGGAAAATTCGCGTGTATAGGCATAGTTGGCGACCTCAAGTGTAACCTTAAGTGCATCTCCCAACTTTGGCAGGGTGTGGTATGCACGCATGTATTCTATATCCTGTCCATCAAATTTGGGCAAGACTTCGCTATTGAACCATTTTTCAATTTCCATGATCTTCCTTTCCTAAAAAAGCTCATAAAGAGCAGGTACTTAATATATATATGGCTATGTTTTAATATAGTGTTGATAGGCGTATTTAACTTCAATTCAATGTATTCAATAGGATAGGTATCTTCCTAACCGAAAAATAATTGTCTTTTCCCTTGCAAATAATTGAAATCAACAGATTACTAAAACACAGCTTTTTTATTAGGAAATAACAAAGTGTCAGAATACGATAATTGTAAAGGTTATTGTTATGCACACAGTTCGTATTTTGCGGAAGTTCCTGAAAGAGGTACAAAAGAATGGGACGATTATGTTGAAAAATGGGGTACACCAAAAAAAATGAACTGCACCCCAAAAGTTGGACACCTTACCGACTTTAGGAGGTGCAGTTTTTTATGGCAAAATGTTCAGATGAATTCCGACTTGCCGTCGTCCAATACTATTTGGCAGGGAACGGCAGCACAAGAACAGCAAACCATTTTTCCATTTCCAATTCATTGGTACGCAAATGGGTGACAAGATACAGATTACACGGTGAGAGCGGCATCAAACGCAGAAAGCATACGACAAAATATTCGGTCGAATACAAACTTGAGGCAATCCGCCTGGTGACGGAGCAGGAAATGTCCCAAAAAGCTGCCGCAGACCAACTGAATCTGCCCGACTGCTCCATCTTGCTGCAATGGTTGCGCCTCTACCGTTTGAATGGTATTAACGGTTTAAAGCCCAAACCCAAAGGAAGAAAGCCCGTGAAAAAACAGCATCCGCCGCAAACGAAAAAAGCCGACTATCTGAAAACCAAGGAAGAACTGCTTACGGAATTGGCTTGCCTTAAAGCGGAAATGGCTGCCCTAAAAAAGCTCGATGCCTTAATTCATGGGAAAGAAGTGCGGCAGAAAGAACGCAACTCGTCGCAGGGTTAAGGCAATGCCATCCGTTGAAACTGCTGTTGGAGATTCTCGGACTGCCACGCGGAGAAAAGATATACCTTTCTCCGATTATGGATTTGTTTAACGGGGAAATCGTCAGTTACCGTATTCAAACCCGCCCGACTTTCAATTTGGTCGGCGAGATGCTGAAAGGTACGCTGGAGAAACTGGGAGCGTCTGAAAAGCCGATACTGCATTCGGATCAAGGTTGGCAACATCAGATGTTTTTTATCAAAAGCAGTTGAAAGACAACGGTCTGGTTCAGAGTATGTCCCGCAAGGGAAACTGCTTGGACAATGCGGCAATGGAAAGTTTCTTCGGAACGTTGAAATCGGAATGTTTCCATACGTGCAAATATGATTCCGTTACCGAATTGGAAGTGGCACTGCACGAATATATCCGTTACTACAACAACGATAGAATCAAGTTGAAATTAAAAGGACTGAGCCCTGTTCAGTACAGAATTCAGTCCCTGAAAGCCGCTTGATTAAATGTCCAACTTTTTGGGGTCAGTTCATTTTCCGATATTTTAAGCTTTGGCCTTCCCAATGCAAAAACCCTGAAACCGTCAGGCCTCAGGGTTTTTTGCTTATTACATATAAAAAACCGCCTTGGCGGTTTTGCAAAAATCAAGCCAAGGCTTTTACTTTTGCAGACAGACGGCTTTTGTGGCGAGCCGCTTTGTTTTTATGGAACACACCTTTGTCGGCGATGCGGTCGATGACTTTGACAGACTCTTGGTAAACCACTTGTGCGGCAGCTTTATCGCCTGCTTCGACTGCTTTCAATACTTTTTTCACTGCGGTGCGGAATGCGGTACGCAGGCTAGCGTTGTGGGCGCGTTGTTTGACGGACTGGCGGGCACGTTTGCGTGCTTGTGCGCTGTTTGCCATATTGGAATCTCCTGAAAGAAAAATAAATTCTGTAAACGCGCAATTTTAAAGGGGGTTTACATTATATGCAAGCCTTTTCTCTCTATCCGCCCGTCGGACACCCTGACAGCGCAAAAAAACGGCAAAATCGGGCAAGCGTTTTCCTCCCCTTTTAAAAACAGGATAATTTTTTAGGAAAATCAGTCCAATATCGCTTTGAGTTTGCACAAATTTACTTTACAATGCCCAAACCTTGCGCCGGGGTAACGATGGGGCGCGGGGATTTCTTTTTTTTCCAACCTCTTTCATCAGGAATCTGCCCGTATGAAAAAATCCGTATTAGCCGTTTTGGCCGCGCTGTCTCTGGCAGCCTGCGGCGGCAGCGAAAAAAACGCCGTGCAACCTCAAGCAGACGCTGCGTCTGCTGCCAATGCCGAAGCCGCTGCCACCGATACTCTGAACATCTACAACTGGTCGAACTATGTTGATGAGAGTACGGTCGAAGACTTTAAAAAAGCCAACAATCTGAAGCTAACTTACGACTTGTACGAAAACAATGAAACGCTGGAAGCCAAAATGCTGACCGGCAAATCCGGTTACGATTTGGTTGTGCCGGGCATCGCCTTCCTGCCGCGCCAAATCGAGGCGGGCGCGTATCAAAAAGTCAACAAAGACCTGATTCCCAACTATAAAAACATCGATCCCGAACTCTTGAAAATGCTGGAAACCGCCGACCCGGGCAACCAGTATGCCGTCCCCTATTTCTCCGGCGTGAACACGATTGCGATTACGGCGAAAGGCAAAGAGCTTTTGGGCGGCAAGCTGCCCGAAAACGGCTGGGATTTGCTGTTCAAACCTGAATACACCCACAAACTGAAATCCTGCGGCATCGCCCTGTGGGACACCCCGAGCGAAATGTTCCCGATTTTGCTGAACTATTTGGGCAAAGACCCCAAAGGCTCGAATCCTGAAGATTTGAAGGCGGCGGCGGAAGTGTTGAAGTCTATCCGTCCGGATGTCAAACGTTTCAGCCCGTCCATCATCGACGAGCTGGCGCGCGGCGACATCTGCCTGGCGGCAGGCAACGGCGGCGATTTGAACTTGGCGAAAGCACGTTCCGAAGAAGTGAAAAACAACGTCGGCATCGAAGTGTTGACGCCGAAAGGTATGGGCTTCTGGATTGAGTCTTGGCTGATTCCCGCCGATGCGAAAAACGTCGCCAATGCCCACAAATACATCAACTACACGCTCGACCCCGAAATCGCGGCGAAAAACGGCATCGCCGTAACCTTCGCCCCCGCCAGCAAACCGGCGCGCGAAAAAATGCCTGCCGAGTTGGTGAACACCCGTTCCATCTTCCCGAACGAGCAGGATATGAAAGACGGTTTCGTGATGCCGCAAATGAGTACGGATGCGAAAAAACTGTCGGTCAGCCTGTGGCAGAAAATCAAAGTCGGCACCAACTGATTTGAAGCATTAAAAATGCCGTCCGAACAATGTTCGGACGGCATTTTATATTGGATTGAAATAGAAATATTTATACCGTTATGCCCGCGCAGGCGAAAATCCGATCCGTTGAAATCCGGTCGTTTTAAATAAATCCTCGCAGCTTTGATTTTCTGTTTTTCCGATAACGCCGTAACTTTGAAACGCGAAAGCGGGAATCCGGTCCGTTGGGATTTTGCAACTTCAAATCAATCCGCAAACTGAAATCCCGTCATTCCCGCGCAGGCGGGAATCTAGAACGTAAAATCTAAAGAAACCGTTTTATCCGATAAGTTTCCGCACCGACAAACTTAGATTCCCGCCTGCGCGGGAATGACGAAATTTCAGCGAGCCGTAGGGTGGGCTGTAGGGTGGGCTTCAGCCCACCAATTTCACCGCATCAAAGGTTTTTGGAGAATCGGTAAGATTCGGCGGTTTCGGTTTTCGGTAGGATTGAGCAGGATGGATAACATTGACGGAGTTGGAGGGATTGGAGGGATTGGAGGGATTGGAGGAGTTGGAGGGATTGGAGGGATTGGTGGGCTGAAGCCCACCCTACAGCCAGCCCTACACCTGCCTTGCAGCCTGCCCTATGCCCACGCTGCACATCCTACGCCCGCCTTTTTCGCAGGAATGACGGGTTTCAAGATTACGGTATTGTCGGGGACGATGGGAAACGGTGGGAATTGTGTAAAAAATGCCGTCTGAAGCCTTTCAGACGGCATTTGCGGCGTTTGGACGTTTAAAACTTCATTTCCAAGCTAAATGTGTAGTTGCGACCGGGGGCGGCATATCGGTTGTAAACGCCGACATTTTTGTGTTGGTTGACTGCGCCGCCGGCAGTTTGCCGCACATTTTCCCAAGTAACATAGCGGTGGTTGAGGAGGTTGTACACGCCCGCACGGAGGGTGAAGTGTTTTTTAATCGTGTAATAACCGGACACGTCCACAATATACCAAGGGCGGGTACGGCGCGCGGTGGCTTTTGTATTGCGGCTGTTGCCGTTGAGCAAAGCCCGGCTGCCCAACAACTCTGTGATTTCCTTGGCTTTGGAATAAGTCAGCATACCGTTCACACCCCATTTGCCTTCCGGTTGGTCATAGCCCAAGCCGACGACATAGCGCGAGGGTTGGATGGCATCAAACAGGTGTGATTGAATATCGGTGCGGTCTGCGCGTTTTTTGATGTCGCGGACACGGACACGATTATAGGCAAATGTAGAATACCAACCTTCGGGCAATTTATCCCATACGCCGTTCCAATCGATTTTGCCCAAAATATTGATGCCGGTAATCCGCGCGCTTTGGGCATTGAGGTAAGCCGGGTCGCCTTTGGCTTCTTCTTTGCCGTTTTTAATTTGCGCTTCATAACCCCGGACAATCAAATCGCGGTAGGCATTGTTGAACCAACTTGCCTCCAAGTTGCCGAAATCGCCTTTAAACACGATGCCGGCTTCTTTGTTGAACGATTTTTCCGGATCGATTTTGACGGCTTTTATTTTATCGCCCGACCGCCAGCCGTACATTTCCGCAAACGAAGGCAGGCGGAAGCCGGTTGAAGTGCGGTAAGTCAAATCCAGCCAGTCGGCAGGTTTGAGGACGATGCCTGCGTTCCAGGACAGGGTGCGGTGCGTTCCGGTGGAAACGCTGCCGTCGTCCGAATGCGTGCTGCGGTAGTCGTAGCGCAAGCCCGCGCCGACATCCGCCCACCTGCCCAAACGGACATTGTCCCGAACTGCCGCGTAATAGCTTTTGCCGTTGATGCTGCGCGGCGTGCAGTCCGTATAAGTATTGTTGCCCAAGCGGCAGATTTGCCCCGTAACCACATTTCCCCCGCCTATGCTGACCCAATAGGGTTTGTCTTGGCTGCCGTTGGGGCTGATGTTTTGATTGCCGTTTTGAGTGGGTATTTTCGACGAATAGGCGCGGTTGGCATTTTGATAATAATAATCCTGATGGTGGAGGTCGGAACCAAAACGGTCAAAACCGAGGTTGACGCTCAGGTTGTGGCGGATTTTGGCGGTATCGAAGGATTTTTTGAATGCCGCCTGCAAGAGCCTGTGGCTTTCCCCGTAAATCACGCGATCGGATTTGTAATAGGAAAACGGCTTGTCGGCACTCGGACGGCAATATTTGTCCGAACCGTCGGCAGAACAGTGCGTCTGCTGAAAATGATTATCCAAACCGATACCCTGCCGGTCGTAAGAGAGGCGGGCATAATCCGCCCAAGTGTCTTTATCGGCATTGGTATAGACATATTCCAAACCGTAGCGGCTTTTGGTGTGCGTCTCGTCGTAAAACACGCCCGTACCGTATTCCGCGCCCACCAGCGCACCGTTTTCGCCGTTGGTAAACAGACCGCCGTATTTGTGGTCGCCCGCGTATTTGCCGTTGCCGGACAAAGAACCCGCCTGTTTTTTATTTTCATCAAAAACCGCCTTGGTCAGGAATGCCGGAACCGTCATATCGCGCGTGTCGAAAGTTTGTTGCGTGCGTTCGAGTATGCCGCCGATGTAGTGCCGTTTGTTTTCAAAACGAAAACCCGGGCGGAACAGCCACGACCGGCTTTCGTATGAAAGCGGATCGGCGAGGAAGCGGTTGGGACCCGTGTAGTCTCGGGTAGAAACCATTTGACGTTCGTCTTTGCCGACAACATCTTTTTTCGGTTTGCTTTTACACGTTTCATAACTCCCGCTTTCGCATTCTTCTTCGACCACGAAATGAGCGTATTGGTTGTCATCTTCAACCGGCACCAGCCTGTTAAAGCTCTGAACGCCGCGTCCGGCGGCTTCGTGGGCGCGGATTTCCCCCGCGCGCCGGCCGGTGTGGATCAGCAAAGCCTCCGCACCGCCGATGCGCCCCGCCAGCGCGATGGATTGGGTAAGCCCCCGGTTTTTGCCGGAATAGGCGGTTTTACTCTGAATGCCCCACTGCCTGCCTTCCCCGATAACATCGTCGGCGGTTTTGGTTTGAAATGCGACCGAACCCGCCAATGCGCCGCTGCCTTGTTCGACCGAGTTTGAGCCTTTGCTGATTTCGACAGCTTTGACGTTTTCATACTCGATTTCATTGATTGCGCCGCTGCTGCCCGCCGTCCTCGTCCCGCCCAATGCCGCCTGCGCGGTGTAGGACTGTATTTGCGCCAAGCCGTCTACCGTCAAGGAAACGCGGTTTTTGTCCATACCGCGTATCGAATAGCCCGAGCTTGCGCCGCGCCCCTGTTCGACGACGGCGATGCCGGGGTCGTAACGCGTCAGGTCGCGGATATCGAGTACCTGTTCCTTGCTGAGGGTGTCGGCGGTTTTGACCAATTTGCCCAAACCGGTTACTTCGTTATCGCGGCGGGTTTTCTGTTTTTTGGCTTTTACCTGTATGGTATCCAACTGTTTTTCCTGTGCTTGTCCGGCTTGCACATTTTCTGCATAAACGGGCAGCGCAGTCATTAAAGACAGGCATAAAATATTTAATCGGAACAAATGTTGCTGTTGCATAGTGTTTCCCTACTCTTCGCTTTCAGACGGCATCGGAAGGAGCGATGCCGTCTGAAGCCTTATTCTCGATTGTTCGGCAGCCGTGCTTATTGCACAAGCTGTTGGCGTTTCGCACCGAATACCACGGTCGCGCTGTTGGCGGCTGATGCGCCCGACCCCGAAGCGGGCGGCTGCGCCTGCTTGTCGCCCGGATAGGCAAACCATCCGCCCAACTCTTCGGCTTTGGGCCCGTAAAAACCGCCCTGCACCTTGGCGTTTGTGATATATGCCTTAGGCGTGCCGGTGGTATTGCTTTGATCGAGATCAAAACCTAAGTCAGCAGTTTTCGCCGTACCGGAAAAACCGTTGTCCTGAATCGTTCCCTCAATGGTAAAGGTTGCCGCCTGCCTGTTTTCAGCGGTTAACGTTCCGTTAATTTTTTTCTCGCCAAAATTCACGGTAAAGTCCGCCCTGTTGCCTCCCTCTTTACCTGAAGCATTGCCGCTCCAGCTTGTGCTTGTGCCGTTGGCAATATGCCCGTACCAAGACCCCCGATAAACGATGTTTTGTTGCTCTTTTGGAATCTCTTTTTCATCGGTGCGCTCGCCTTGAAGGAACATACTCTGCGCGCCCGTTTGGGCGGCGGTTGGGCTGCCGTTGCCGCCTTCCCCCGTATTGCCGGCAGTTTTGCGCGTCAGCAACCCGTATTTCAGATAATTGAGGTTGGAACAGCAGACTTCGACTTCATAGGTTTTTGTTTTGCCATTGGTATCACCTGCCGTATTTGAAGCGGCTTGATCGCCATTCGCCGCCGTACCTGCTTGGGCGTCTTTTTCATCGCTTTTCGGCGTGTGGGCAAATTTGCGGGTAAAGGCTGTTCCGCCGTTTGTACCTTGATTGGCTTGATTGTTCCCGCTTTCGGAATCCTTGGGCAGGAGCGGAATCATAATGCCGTCGACAACCAGTTGGGCGGCGTTGCTGAAGTTGTCGAGATTTTTGATTGCTGTGTCGCCGTGCGTCAGCTCGACCGCATCCAAAACCGTGGTCAGCTTACTGTTTTCAGACGGCATATCTGCCGCACCGCCCGATGCTGCCGCACCTGTGCCGCCTGAAGCCGCCGCAGTATTGCCATTTGCAGTGTTGTCTTTGGTTTTCGCGCTGCCGACAACGGCAACTTTTTTATCGTCGCTCAAAAAGCGGAAACCCAATTCCTCACCCTTCGGGCCGAAAAAGCCGCCGCTCAAAGAAGACGAGTCGGAAACAAAGGGATGTAGTTTGGTTTCGCCGTTGCCGGGTTTGTCAGTTGCCATCGCCTTGCCGTTGAAGCGGTTGCCTGTTACTTGAGCCTCAAGGCTGTAATATTGCGTGGTATGTTTGTCGCCAGTAGTAGCGTTTGTAACTCTATTATTGCGTATCAATTTACCCGTCAATTTTTTATTATTGAAATCCACTTCTAAATTTGAGGTAAAACCATAACCCTCGTGATTATTATTAAGGTCGGAATCAGTTCTATTGGAAGTTGTTTCGCCTTCATCGCCCGAAAATCCGCTGTACTTATCTCCTTGCCCTTTTGAGGTTTCAAGAATATCGTTAAATTTTTGTCCCTGTTTCGTATCGGTTACAAAATGCCACACACCTTTGTAGATAATGTTTCCAGAAGCGGGAAGTTGTCGGGAAGGTTCTTTGCCGTGATAAAAGATATAACCGTCGTCGCCGTTTTTTGCACTTTTATGTTCCCCCTGTAAGTTAAACTCTCGTTTGGCATGTTTATAAAACCAGCCGGAATAAACATATTGGAAATTTTCGTAACCTTTTGCCTGATTTTTAGGTTGGTTTACACCGTTGCCAGTGTTGCCGTTTTGATGGTTTGATTGCGTGAGATAGGGGGAAGTGTAAATATTGTTGTCGCCATTGTTTGCTTGTACTTTTGAAATGACGGATTCTTGTTTTAATGGCAGTTTCTTGGGTTCTGTCGGTAATCCTGTCGCCTCCCAATCATCATTCTTTAATTTAACCTCATTTTCTTTAGGCATTGCCATAGGATGCCAATTCCTCCGCTTGAAGCGCATTGCAAAACCGTATCCGCCTTGGTCTTTTTGGGCTTGCGGTTTTTCGGAAGAAACATCTTGATATTTTGGCGCGGGACGCGGGGCTTCGGTATCGACAGAATCAAGATCGAAACTGCCGCCGCCTCCGCCCAGACAAGCACTCAACAAAAACACCGGCAGCACCATAGCAGCCTGATTTACCAATGGATTGTTCATATAAACCTAATTCAATTAAAGAATGATAAAGATTATTATTTTACTTATTTTTAATAAATTTGCAAATGCTTTTTTATTTTTTTTAGGGAATACACCAAAATCCCGTCATTCCCGCGCAGTCGTGAATCCGAACGCGTCCGCACGGAAACCTGCATCCCGTCATTCCCACGTATATCCCGTCATTCCCGCGAAAGTGGGAATCCGGTTCGTTCGGTTTCGCTTGTTTTAAGTTTCGGGTAACTTCCACTTCGTCATTCCCGCGCAGGCGGGAATCCAGTGCGTTGAGTTTCAGCTATTTAGAATAAATTTTGAAACTCTAATCGCGTCATTCCCACGAAAGTGGGAATCCAGTTTTTCGAGTTTCAGTCATTCCCGATAAATTGCCTTAGCATTGAATGTCTAGATTCCCACCTGCGCGGGAATGACGGCGGAGCGGTTTCTGTTTTTTCCGGTAAATACCCACAAGCTAAAATCCTGTTATTTTCACAAAAACAGAAAACCAAAAACAGCAACCTGAAATTCGTCATTCCCGCGCAAGCGGGAATCCGGCTCGTTCGGTTTCGCTTGTTTTAAGTTTCGGGTAACTTCCACTTCGTCATTCCCGCGCAGGCGGGAATCCAGTTTTTTGAGTTTCAGTCATTCCCGATAAATTGCCTTAGCATTGAATGTCTAGATTCCCGCCTGCGTGGGCATGACGGGATTTGAGATTGCGGCATTTATCGGGAGCAACAGAAGCCGCTCTGCCGTCATTCCTACGAAAGTGGGAATCTAGTTTTTTGAGTTTCAGTCATTTCCGATAAATTGCCTTAGCATTGAATGTCTAGATTCCCGCCTGCGCGGGAATGACGGCGGAGCGGTTTCTGTTTTTTCCGGTAAATACCCACAAGCTAAAATCCCGTTATTTTCACAAAAACAGAAAACCAAAAACAGCAACCTGAAATTCATCATTCCCACGAAAGTGGGAATCCAGGACGCAAAATCTCAAGAAACCGTTTTTCTCGATAAGTTTCCGCACCGACAACTCTAGATTCCCGCCTGCGCGGGAATGACGGGATTTGAGATTGCGGCATTTATCGGGAGCAACAGAAGCCGCTCTGCCGTCATTCCCACGAAAGTGGGAATCTAGGACATAAAATCTAAAGAAACCGTTTTTCCCGATAAGTTTCCGCACCGACAGACCTAGATTCCCGCCTGCGCGGGAATGACGGCGGAGCGGTTTCTGTTTTTTCCGGTAAATACCCACAAGCTAAAATCCCGTTATTTTCACAAAAACAGAAAACCAAAAACAGCAACCTGAAATTCGTCATTCCCACGAAAGTGGGAATCCGGTTCGTTCGGTCTCGCTTGTTTTAAGTTTCGGGTAACTTCCACTTCGTCATTCCCGCGCAGGCGGGAATCCAGTGCGTTGAGTTTCAGCTATTTAGAATAAATTTTGAAACTCTAATCGCGTCATTCCCACAAAAGTGGGAATCCAGTTTTTTGAGTTTCAGTCATTCCCGATAAATTGCCTTAGCATTGAAATGTCTAGATTCCCGCCTGCGCGGGAATGACGAATCCATCCATACGGAAACCTGCATCCCGTCATTCCCACGAAAGTGGGAATCCAGGACGCAAAATCTCAAGAAACCGTTTTACCCGATAAGTTTCCGCACCGACAGACCTAGATTCCCGCCTGCGCGGGAATGACGGCGGGGCGGTTTCTGTTTTTTCCGGTAAATACCCACAAGCTAAAATCCTGTTATTTTCACAAAAACAGAAAACCAAAAACAGCAACCTGAAATTCGTCATTCCCGCGCAGGAGGGAATCCGAATACATCTGCACAGAAACCTGCATCCCGTCATTCCCGCGAAAGCGGGAATCTAGAACGTAAAATCTAAAGAAACCGTTTTATCCGATAAGTTTCCGCACCGACAGGTCTAGATTCCCACTTTCGTGGGAATGACGGGATTTTAGGTTTCTGTAATCTCGGGCAGCTTTCCGTCATCGTTTTAACCCAAAGACACCATTTCAATCTGCTCCATCGTCCTGCCCAGAAAACGCTCGCCGATGGTTCTGAATTTCAAAGGAATATCGCTGACGTAAAAACGATAGTCGGGATTGTTGTTGTCGGTATTGAGTAATCCCTCCTGCGCAAGGACGCGCGCGGTTTCTTCAGCCGTCGTAATTGCAGAATCAACCAACGCGACATTGTGCGCCTCCCTGCCGATTAAGGGCTTGAGCAAGGGAAAGTGCGTGCAGCCCAACACCAGCGTATCGATGCCGTCTGCAAGCAATGGTTTGAGGTATTCGCATACGGTCAGGCGGGTAACTTCGTGTTCCAACCAGCCCTCTTCCACCAAAGGGACGAGCAGCGGCGCGGCCTGCGTGCGGACGAGCGTGTCGGGGTTGTCCCTGTGGATGGCGCGCGCATAAGCATTGCTGTTGACTGTGGTATTGGTGGCGATAATGCCGATTTTATTGTTGCGCGTCGTTGCCAGCGCGGCTTTCGCGCCGGCGGAAATCACGTCCAAAACCGGCATATTGCCCGTCTTTTGACGGATTTTCTGCCCCGCCACCGCCGCAATCGTATTGCATGCGATAACCATCGCCTTAACATCGTGTTCCAGCAGAAAATCGACAATCTGCATCGAGAAATTTTCGATGGTCGCCTTAGATTTCGTCCCGTAAGGCACGCGCGCCGTATCGCCGAAATAAATGATGTTCTCCATCGGCAGCCGCTCCATCAGCGCGCGCACATTGGTCAAACCGCCGATTCCCGAGTCAAAAACGCCGATGGGTCGCTGCCTGCCGATATTTTCCATCCTTTTTCCAATCTGTCCTAAACATACAATCCGCGTATTGTACACGCGCCGCTTTTTCTTGACAGCCATGCCGTCTGAAAGCAGAACGCGTATTTGGCTGTTATAATGCTCGGAAAGGAAGCATCCGCCCCTCGGGTGCAAAGTTTGTAAAACCTGCAAAACTGCCCATAATACCCCAAACCTTACAACAAACCGTTTCCATGTCTGATTTACCCTCCATCTCCCGATTCCTTGCCGATGAAGCCACCACACTCGATTTGGGTGAAGCATGGTCTTCCCGTTTAAATGCACCCCTGGTCATTTATCTAGAGGGAGACTTGGGCGCGGGGAAAACCACGCTGACACGCGGAATCCTGCGCGGACTCGGTCATCGGGGACCGGTCAAAAGCCCGACTTACGCCATCGTCGAATCTTATCCGCTGGAACACTTCACCTTGCACCATTTCGACCTCTACCGCTTCTCGTTCCCCGAAGAATGGGAAGACGCGGGGCTTGACGAACTGTTTGCCGCAAACAGCGTCTGCCTGATCGAATGGCCGCAACAGGGCGGGGAATTTACGCCGCCTGCCGACATCACCGCAACATTGACACACGACGGCGGCGGCAGAAAATGCCTGCTGACCGCCCATACCGAACGAGGACGTGAAAGCCTGCCGCTATGACCAAACTGACACGAAGACAAATCATCCGCCGCACCGCCGGCACACTGTTCGCCCTAAGCCCCATCGCATCCGCCGTTGCCAAAACGATACGCGCACCACAATTCACTGCCGCACGGATATGGCCGTCGCACACCTACACCCGCCTGACGCTGGAAAGCACAACCGCGCTCAAATACCAACACTTCACGCTCGACAACCCGGGCAGGCTGGTCGTCGACATACAAAACGCGAACATCAATACCGTATTGCACGGACTGTCTCAGAAAGTCATGGCAGACGACCCCTTTATCCGCAGCATACGCGCGGGTCAGAACACGCCGACCACCGTCCGCCTCGTCATCGACCTGAAACAATCCTCACGCGCACAAGTCTTTTCCCTCCCCCCTGTCAGCGGCTTTAAGAACCGCCTCGTTATCGACCTCTATCCGCACGGAATGGATCCCGACGATCCGATGATGGCACTACTTAACGGCAGCCTGAACAAAACCCGTCGCGGCTCCCCTGAAGCCGACCTCGCTCAAAACACTCCCGCACAAACCGAACGCGGCAGAAACGGGCGCAGACCCGTCATTATGATCGACCCCGGACACGGCGGCGAAGACCCCGGTGCCGTCAGCTCGGGCGGCCTACAGGAAAAACATGTCGTCCTATCCATTGCCAGGGAAACCAAAAATCAGTTGGAAGCATTAGGTTACAATGTATTTATGACGCGCAACGAAGACGTGTTCATCCCTTTGGGCGTGCGTGTCGCCAAAGGGCGAGCACGGCGGGCGGACGTATTTGTCTCCATCCACGCCGATGCCTTCACCAGCCCCTCCGCACGCGGCACGGGGGTTTATATGTTGAACACCAAAGGCGCAACCAGTTCTGCCGCCAAATTCTTGGAACAAACCCAAAACAATGCCGACGCGGTCGGCGGCGTACCGACCAGCGGCAACCGCAACGTCGATACCGCCCTGCTCGATATGACCCAAACCGCCACGCTGCGCGACAGCCGCAAACTCGGCAAACTGGTGCTTGAAGAATTGGGCAGGCTCAACCATCTGCACAAAGGCAGGGTGGACGAAGCCAATTTCGCCGTTTTGCGCGCACCCGATATGCCGTCTATCCTGGTCGAAACCGCCTTCCTGTCCAATCCTGCCGAAGAGAAGCTGCTGGGCAGCGAATCCTTCCGCCGGCAGTGCGCCCAATCCATTGCCTCGGGTGTCCAACGCTACCTCAATACATCCGTATTGAAGCGGGGTTGATTCCGAAAAATAAATGCCGTCTGAACATTTTTCAGACGGCATTTTTGTACATTTTCCTCAACGGTTCGATCCCTGCACCATATCAATCAGGAACAGGCGGCAGTCGAGGTTGCCGTTATAAAGCGGGATTTTCCGCTTGGGCGACAGGCGCATGAATTTGGGCATTTCCCGATCTCCGGTAAACATTGCCGCCAACCAGCCTGCGTAATATTTCTTCAACCACGTCCCCAACTGCGGATAAAGTGCCTGCAAAGCGCGGACTTCCTCAAGGCGCACGCCGTAGGGCGGATTGGACACCATAATGCCGTTTTCGCCGTTCGGTCGGACGGATTGCGCGTCGGCAACGCTGAAGGAAACGATGTCGTCCACTTCGGCACTGCGTGCGTTGGCCAATGCCGTCTGAACGATGCGGCGGTCGTTGTCGCTGCCCGAAATCGGGGCGCGGACGGGGCGGGTTTGCGCTTCGGCGCGGCGGAGCAAATCCGCCCACAGCGTTTTATCGAAATTTTGCAGTTTCTCAAAACCGAAACGGCGCATCATGCCCGGTGCGCGGTCTGTGGCAATCCAAGCTGCCTCGACGGCAATCGTGCCGCTGCCGCAAAACGGATCCTGAAACGGCTGCGTGCCGTCGTAACCTGCCGAGAGCAGCAGTCCGGCAGCAAGGTTTTCGCGCAGCGGGGCTTCGCCGGTATCCAGGCGGTAGCCGCGTTTGAACAAGGCTTCGCCCGAAGTGTCGATGAAGATTTCGACATTGCGTTCATCCAAAAAGGCGTAGATGCGGACATCGGGCGCGGCTTTGTCCACGCTCGGACGTGCGTCGTAAATGTCGCGGAAGGCATCGCAGACGGCATCTTTGACGGTCAGTCCGACAAATTGGATGCTCTTAACGTTGGCACGCTTTGCCTCGACTTTAACTTTGAACGTCTGCTGTAAAGTAAACCAATTGAACCAGTTGATGTTTTTGGCAAGTTTGTAGATGTCCCGCTCATTGCGGTATGTGCCTTTGGTCAGACGCAGCAGGATACGGCTGGCGGTGCGCGAGTGCAGGTTGGCGGCGTAGGCCTGTTCCAATCCGCCCCGGCAGGAAACGCCGCCGTCAAACGCTTGAACATCGGTACAGCCGAGGCTTCCGAGTTCTTGAGATAAAACGGTTTCCAAGCCACGCGGGCAGGTGGCGAAAAGTGTATATAAAGTATTCATAGCGTGTCCTTTCCGGACGGATGTTCCGGCAATGGCGGATTGAAAGGTTTATTCGGCGGTAAATGCCGTCTGAAATGTCCGGCTGCCGATTGTAATGTCCGCCGTAAAATCGCGCCTGCCTTCGACACAGATGGGCAGGCGGATGCGTACTGCCTGCCAATTCCCCGACGATTGCCGCTCGAACATATAGCGGTTGAAACCCATATCCATATTTTTCATACTGAAGCTGATACTGACCTGTTCCGTGCCGGCGGGCGCGTGTTCGATATAAATATCAAACGGTTTTTTGGTTGAAACGGCGGCGGCGCGGACGCGGCTTCCGTCCGGCAGCGTGCAACCTTCGGTCAAATCGCATTGCGCCGCCACGGCTTGCGGCTGCTGCGCCTGCCACCATTGCAACAAAACGAGCTTGAAGGCGGCAAAGGCAAGCAGCAGCAATGCGGCAAGCAGTAATTTGCGGTTTTTAGCCATTTCCGTCCCCCATTTTTTCATCGGCCAACACGGCGTGTGCGCCCGCCGCCAGCCATTGCCCGCCGCAATGCGATGCCGTCTGAACGTCGGCGGCAACGACCAGCGGCACGGATACGCCGTGCTTCAACACTTCGTCCACCGCTGCGGCTTGTGCGGCATTACCGACCCGCCAGACGACCACATCTGCGCCCTTTTCCTGCGCCTGCCGCCATTGTTCGCGGGTCTGCACCATCATCCACACGCTGCCGACGTATTCGGGTCTGTCCTGCCATTGCGCCGCCTCCATCAAAACGTTCGCACCGCTTCCCTCTGCCGAACCCAAAGGCAGGACGCGGTACGCGCCCATACTGTTCTCCCCGTGCAAACCCGTTTTCAGGCTGCCGTACAAACGGCGCGGGACGGACAACGAACGCAAAAGCGCGCCGTTGGCGGGCAGCATGGGGGCAACGGTAAAATCGCCCGCCTTCTGCCAAGACCATGCCTGCCCTTCGCGCGATTGCAGTTTGCCCGTCCATTGGTCGGAGTTTACCCATAGGAATTTCAGGCAGACGCGGGCGTGTTCATAGGAATGGATTTTGGTCAGCCAAGGCGTGGCGGCGAGGATGCGGATACCGAGTTCTTCTTCAAACTCGCGTTGCAAGGCTTGGAAGTCGGTTTCGCCCGCTTCGACCTTGCCACCGGCAAATTCCCAATATCCGGCATAGGGCTTGCCTTCGGGGCGCGAGCTGAGCAGGTAGTTGCCGTCTGAATCGAGCAGGATGCCGGCAACGACGCGGATAAGGGGTCGGGTGTCTTGGGTCATGGCGGGTATGCGGTTGGTCGGTCGGAGTGCAAATGAGGGACGGGCAATGCCGTCAACGGGTTTGCCGCATTTCAGACGGCATTATTTTTCGGCAACGGCAAACGCCAACACGGTATCGCCTTCGTCCGCCATACTCAGGCTGACGCGGCTAATGCCTTGTTCTTCCAGCCATTCGGACAGGGCGGGGCCGTAGAAAAATTCGGGCCTGCCCAATGCGTCGTGCCCGATGCCGATGTTGCGGAAGGAAACCGCGCCGCGTATGCCCGTACCGACGGCTTTGGCGAAGGCTTCTTTGGCGGCAAAGCGTTTGGCAAGGTAGTTGACGGGTTTGCCCGCCTGAGGGAATTCAAGCAGTTCTTCGGGGGTGAGGATGCGCTCGGCAAACGCCTGTCCGAACTTTTTGCTCAGGCGGACGATGCGTTTAAGGGAAACAATATCTGTGCCGATGCCGTAAATCATATTTGCGCTCCTTCGTCGTGAAATGCCGTCTGAAACGGTTTGCCTGCCCTTACGGCAGCATTCTTGCACGGAACATGGTTTCTTTCATCTGGCGCACGGCCTCGGGCAATCCGAGGAAAAGTGCCTGCGAAATCAGCGAATGTCCGATGTTCAGCTCGCGGATGGCGAGGATTTGGGCGATGGGGGTAACGTTGTGTATGGTCAGTCCGTGTCCGGCATTGACGACCAAGCCCAAATCACTAGCAAAATGCGCGCCATTTTGGATGCGCTCGAACTGCCTGATTTGTTCGGCGTGGCTGTGTGCATCGGCGTATGCGCCGGTGTGCAGCTCAATAACGGGTGCGCCGACATCACGGGCGGCTTGGATTTGCTCGTTGTCGGCATCGATAAAGAGCGAGACTCGGATGCCTGCGTCGGTCAGGATTTTGGTGAACTCGGCAATTTTTTCCTGTTGCGCCAATACGTCCAAACCGCCTTCGGTCGTGATTTCCTGACGTTTTTCAGGCACGATGCACACGTCTTCCGGCATCACTTTAAGCGCGTTTTCCAACATTTCTTCGGTCAGTGCCATTTCAAGGTTCAGGCGCGTGCGGATGGCGTTTTTGACGGCGAACACGTCCGCGTCTTTGATGTGGCGGCGGTCTTCGCGAAGGTGCATGGTAATCAAATCCGCACCGTGCGTTTCCGCGACCAATGCCGCTTCCACAGGGCTGGGATAGGTCGTGCCGCGGGCATTGCGGACGGTGGCGATGTGATCGATGTTGACACCTAAAAGCATGATGTTTCCTTTCCTCTTCGATTTTTTATTTTGCAGCATACCGGTACGCTGCGTCGGCACCTATGTTGCACGACGGTCAAACTGCCGTATCTGTTCCAACACCTGCCTCGACTTCACCCCTTCAGGAAGCAGGCTGCCTGTCAGCAGCCGTGTGATTTTCAGGGCATCCTGAAGGCTTTGCGCACTGCCGAAACTGCCCGTCTGCAAATCAATCAGGCTCTGCCCGTCGGCAATAATGACGGTTTCAGACGGCAAAACGCATTCCCTGCCTACGGGCATGACTGCTTCTTCCGGTCTGATACAGTATCTGGCGGATGACTGGATTTCCCTGCCCTCTCCGTCCGTATGCAAATCGGGGGCGACGCCTAAGGCCGTCAGCAGCTTCCACTCGAAGCGGCGCAAATCGGCAACATGGTCTGCCTCGCAGCAGACTGCCTTCATCACTTCAGCCAATGCATCGTATAACTCAGGCATGGGATCTTCGCGCGCGGTCAGTTTTAAAACCAGCTCGTTCACATACAATCCGCCAAACAACGCCCTGCCCTGCGGCTGCCGCCAACCGCCGACCCATTCGGCGCGGTGAAGGGTTTTGAGTTCCTGACTGCCGTACCACGACACGCTGACAGGGACGAACGGAACCAATACGCCGCGCAGCTCGCTCTGCCGTTTGCGCGCGCTCCGCGCCAGCAAAGCCACACGCCCGTAACGGCGGCTGAATGCTTCAACCCACAGGCTGCTTTCGCGCCAAGGCGAAGATGCCAGCATAAAAACGGGTTCGTGATTGACTCGGTATTCGGACATAATCGTTGGGGAAATGCCGTCTGAACGCTGCCGCGACTACAAAACGGCAGTCGGATACGAACCGATGATTTTGACGAACGAAGCGCGCCCGCCCAACTGTTTTAATGCCGTCTGAACCTTGTCATCCGTCCGGTGTCCCTCGATATCGATAAAGAACAGGTATTCCCACAACGCCGCCTTTCCGGGACGGCTCTCAAACTTGGTCATGGAAATACCTGATTCGGTCAGGGGTTGCAGCAGCGAGGCAACCGCGCCTGCCCGGTTGGGTGCGGAAACGACCAGCGAGGTTTTGTCGCTGCCGCCGGCACCGGTTTCATGATGACCCATAACCAGGAAGCGCGTGGTATTGTTCGTCTCATCCTCAATGCACTCGGCAACGGGGCTTAGTCCGTAGATCTCCGCCGCAGTACGCCCGGCAATGGCGGCAACCGTACCGTCGTCCGATTCGGCAACCAGCCGCGCGGCTTCGGCATTGCTGGAGACCGCCACCCTCTCGGCGTTGGGAAGGTGTCTGCCCAGCCAGTCGTTGCACTGAGCCAACGCCTGTGCGTGCGAAAATACTTTGGTGATGCCTTCGGTATTGCTGCTGTTTTTACGCAGAAGGTTGTGGTGTATACGCAAGACGACTTCGCCGCAAGCCTGCAACGCGGTAACGGCAAGCAGGTCTAACGTGCGGCCGACCGAGCCTTCGGTCGAATTTTCCACGGGGGCGACCAGATAATCCGCCTGACGCGTTTCAACCTGTTTGAAGCAGTCGTCTATGGTCGGACACGCCATAGTGTGTGCGGCATGACCGAAATGCTTAATCGCCGCCTGTTGGGTAAACGTACCCTGCGGTCCCAGATAGGCGATGGTCAGCGGGCGTTCGACGGCGAGGCACTCGCTCATCACTTCCCTGAACAGGCGGGCGACTGATTCGTCGGGCAGCGGGCCTTTGTTCAAATCCTGAATGCGGCGCAACACGGCAACCTCGCGCTCCGGACGGTATACCGCGCCCGTACCTTTCAGTTCGCCGATGGCGTGTGCGTGTTGCGCGCGTTCGTTGAGCAGGCGCAGGATTTCCGCATCGATGGTGTCGATGGCGTTGCGGTGGGGAAGGAGGAGTTCGTCGATGTGATGGGACATGATTTTGTCTGAATGGTAATTTATCGTGCATTCTAACATCAAATGCCGTCTGAAACGGTTTCAGACGGCATTTTCCGTTAAAGGTATTCGCTTTGCCCGTTTTCTTTCCACGCACGATGCGAGCAGAGCCACAGAAGCGCAATGCCGCAAGAGGTGGACGCAGTCATGGTTGCCGCCATCACGGTTGCCGAACCGTCGTGCAAGAAGGTCGCCGCCATACCTACCCCCGCGCCGATTAAAGATTGGAATACACCCAATACGGCGTTTGCGCTGCCGCCCTCTTCTTTGAAATAGGACATAAAGCATGCCTGCGTGTTCGCACCGACCAGACCCTGCGTACCGACCGAAAACATCACGCACGCAACCAAGAGCCAAAACGGGGGCAACCCGAAAAACAGCACGGCGGCGAGTTGGGACAGGTTGGCGGCAAACTGGACGACAATCCCCCACAGCAGGATGCTTTGCGGATGCGCGCCGGTTTTGAGCCGCCATGCGGTAACGCGGTTGAAAAACATCATCGTGATGATGTTGAGTGCAAACGCCCAGGCGTATTGGTGCGGCGTAACGCGGTAAAGTTGCTGGTACACGAAGGACGATTCGGTCAAAAAAGCAAACATCGAGCCGAAACTGAATGCTTGGAAAAACAGATACCCCATGGCGGCACGGGTTTTCAAAACACGTTTAAACCGCCCAGCCACCAGCCCGAACACGTCCCGTCTGATTTTGCCGCCGACGGCAGGCTTGGGCAGGAAATATTGCACCAAACCGAGCAACACCAGCGAATAAGCCGCCAGAAAAACAAAAATCGCCTGCCAGCCGCCCAAGCCCTGCAACAATGCGCCGACCATGGGTGCGACCAGCGGCACAACCATCAAAATGATGCCGATAAGGGCAAACATCTGCGCGGCTTTGCGTCCGGAATAATAATCGCGCACCATTGCGCCGACGATGACCACAGTCATGCCTGCGCCGAACGCCTGTACCGCACGCAGGTTAAGGAGCTGTTCGGCACTTGAGGCAAATGCGATGGCGGCAACGGCAAGGCAATATACAATCAAACCGGTCAGGGCGACGGGTTTGCGCCCTTTGATGTCGGACACCGAACCGCCGACCACCTGTCCGAACGCCGTGCCGAACATAAACAAACTCAGGCTCTGTTCGATGCGGTGGACATCCGCGTTCAGCGACTGCGCCATTTCGGGAATCGCGGGCAGGTAGGCATCGATGGAAAACGGCATCAGCGCGACCAGCATCGCCATCAAAACCGCCATCAGTTTTTCGTTCATCGGAGGAAGGGTCGGAGACATGGTTTTTCCGTTCAAATCAAATAAAGAAACCGTCGCAAACGACGGTCGGTACGGGCGCAAGTTTAACATATCGGACGGCGGGGCAAAACCGGAGGATATGCCGCCCGAAACCGCTTCAGACGGCATTGCCGTTTTGCGCGTCCCTGCGCGACAGCCAGCCTGCGGCGAAAGTGGCGGCGATGACGACAAACACGCCCAAAGCGGACACGGGCGATAAATGTTCGCCCAAAATCAAAACCGCCAACAGCACGCCGACGACGGGTTCGAGCGAAATCAACAGCCCGGAAACATTGGCGGGAACACGGCTCGTGCCTTTATTCCACAGCCAATAGGCGTACCAGCTGCACCCCACGCCCAAATACAGCAGCGACACCACGCCCTGCCAACTCCAATACACGGTATAACTCTGTGCCAAAGTAAGCGAAAACGGCAGGCACATCAGCGATGCGGCGGCAATGGAAACAGATGTGAATGCCGGTGCGCCGATGCGGGCCACCAGCCTTTGCGTCGGACGCATAGCGGCACAAAAGCCCGCGCCCGCCAACAACACCAGCAGGCAGCCGAACCAGCCGACTTCGCCGCCCTCTTCCGCACCGCCCGCCATCAGCAGCGCGACACCGGCAAATGCCGCCGCGCCGCATATCCAGTGGTAGGCACGCGCTTTGTCGTTGAAGAAGAAGTGTCCGACAAACACCATCAGCAGCGGCTCGAGTCCGACGATGGTCGATGCGCTGGCGGCAGACGTATATTTTAGTCCGACAAACTGCAGCATCAGGGTGAATACATAACTGATGAAGGATACCGCCAGCAGGGGCTTCCATTCCCTGCGCGGAATCTTGCCGACATGACGGCGGCAGGCGGGCAGCACCAAAAGCGCGGCAATCAGCAGGCGCACGCCGACCATCAGTGCCGGATCGATGACGGCGTAGGCATATTTGGCGGCAATAAAAGAGCTGCTCCAGATAATCAGGGCAAGGATTTGGTAAAACATTTCAACTTATTCGGCTTAAAAACGGTGTTTGTTGGCGGAGGGGCGGATGGGAAGTTTCACACCGGCGGGGCAAAACAAACCGCCTGCCGGTTTCAGACGGCATCTAAAACCATGTGTTTTAAAGCGGGCAGCCTGCTGCGGACACTGTTCAGCCTGCCTGCATCGATGTCTGCCGTAACGATGCCTTCTCCTTCGGGCAATACGTCCAAAACTTCGCCCCACGGATCGACAATCATACTGTGTCCGAACGTGCGCCTGCCGTTTTCGTGCAGCCCGCCCTGCGCCGCCGCCACAACATAACATTGGTTTTCGACGGCACGCGTACGCAAAAGCAGCTCCCAGTGCGCCTTGCCCGTCGTATGGGTGAATGCCGCCGGAAGCATCAATACGTCAAACGGCAGCTGGCGGCGGAAAAATTCGGGAAAGCGGACATCGTAACAAATACCTGCCGCCACCGGCACGCCTTCTGCCGACAAGTGCGGCACTTCCCGCCCTGCGCTGATGGTATCGGCTTCGGCATAGCGTTCGCCCAAACCGGAAAAACCGAAGAGATGCATTTTGTGATACAGACCCGTTCTTACGCCGTCCCGTCCGTACACCAACAGCGTATTCATTACCTTGCCCGCCTCGCTGCTTTGCAGCGGCACGGTTCCGCCAAACAGCACTACGCCGCACGCTTTCGCCGTTTCACTCAATGCCGTCTGAAAGCGTCCGCCGCCCAAAGGCTCGGCAAGCGCAAGTTTGTCGGTATCGTTTGCGCCCATCAGCACCCAATATTCGGGCAACAGCACCCAATCCGCACCGCGCTGAACCGCTGTTTTAACCAAACGCCTCATGGTTTCGATATTTTTATGGGGAGACAGCCCGGAAACCATCTGCACGGCGGCTATTCTGATTTTGTCCACTTTTCCTCCTTTACCCGCCCATCTTGCGGGATATTCCGCCGATACGCTACCATGACGGTACTTTGCGAAAGTTTTTTACACAAATGCACATTTTGAACCATATCGTCCTCGTCGGTGTCGGGCTGATCGGCGGTTCGTTCGTCCTAGACCTCAAGAGACAGGGGCTCGTCCGTACCGTTACCGGCATCGACACCGACCACGACAACCTGCAACGTGCGCTGGAACGCGGCGTGATTGACCGGGCTTCCGCCGTCATCGATAAAAACAGCATCGCCGATGCGGATTTGATTGTTATCGCCACGCCCGTTGCCTCCATCTCCGGCATCTTAACCGCGCTTGCACCCGTTTTACCCGCCCACGCTTGGATTTCCGATGTCGGCAGCACCAAAATCTCCGTTATCGAGGCTTTCCGACGCTGCCTGCCCGACAGCATTCACCGCTGTATTGCCGCCCACCCGATTGCCGGTTCCGACCGAAGCGGGGCAGATTCGGCACAGTACGGCCTGTTCCAAAATAGAAAACTCATCATCACACCACACGGCGACGAAGATTCAGACGGCATTTCATTGATAGAAAACCTATGGCGCGCCGTCGGGGCCAAAATTTATACGATGGACGCGCAAAAACACGATGCGGTTTTTGCCGCCGTCTCCCATATGCCCCACCTTGCCGCCTTCGCCTACGTCCACCAGCTTTTCGACCACCCCGACGGAAAGGCGTATCTGAAATTTGCCGCCACGGGCTTTCAGGACTTTACCCGCACCGCCTCCAGCCACCCTGCCGTGTGGGCGGACATCTGCCTTGCCAACAGGGACAACCTGTTGGAGCTGATTCGGGGCTTGGGCAGGCAGTTGGACACTTTGGAAACCATCCTGCTTAACCGGGACCGCCCCTCCCTGTACCGCTATTTTGAAGAAGCCAAAGCCACGCGCGACAGCTGGTCTGATGAAAATTGATGTTCAGACGGCATCCCGCCCAAGCCAAAACCGCCGCAGACCGGGAATCTGCGGCGGTTTTACTCAACCGGGCCTGCCGTCGGAACGCGGACGGATCAGCCAAGGAATATACTTCCACGCATATAGCAAAAGCGCGATGGCAAACAAAACCGAAGATGTGCGTATACTGTGCGTATAGGCGGTACCAGAAGAAAATACGGCAACCATGCGGACGGCGGTTGCCGCCATCATCAGCCAAAATGCGACCGGAACGGATTTAGGCGGCGGATAAATGGGATTGCCCGTATGACCGAGCGCGGTACGCGCCATCATGCCCAAAGTCAACACGCCGATACCGCCCACACCGATCAGATGCACGCCCAAATTGAGGAAGGCAGGTTTGAAATAAGACACGCCGACCGCAATCAGCCCCAATCCGGTAAACAGATAACCGGCAAACAGAATCCACAGCATCGGCTCTTTCAAAACGGGCCTATACCACCAACGGTAAACCTGTACGGTAAAAATCACACCTGCCGCAAAGGCAAAAACGGCAGACAGCCAAGCCAACACACCGTGCGCCATCAGCATGGCAGTCAGCATGGGCAGCCACAGCGAAGCCTGCGCAACCCATTTCGGACTGGGAATCTGCGGCACGTTCAAACGTTTGGACGTAAAAAACGAAATAATCCTCATCCCAATCAGGCCGATAAAGCCCGACACCATAATCAGCCCCGACTGCAAACCGCCCAACAGCCCCTCAAAATTACCGTTGTGAAGCTGGACGTGAAACGCCGCATGCGTGCCGCCCAGCACAAATATTGCGAATACGGCGACATAGTTGCGTTGGTTCTGTGAACGGATGACGGGCAAAGCCATGCACACCGCGCCATACCAGAAAAACAGCGTACCGAGTATGCCGCTTGCCGCCGCACCCCAACCCGGGATAAAGACGGCAATCCGCGCAGCCAACCAAAAGGCGGTCAACCCGACTAGAACGCCGCCCCTCGTAGGCGGCTGCCCCGTCCAAGTGGCGACGGCGGTCAGCAGGAAGGCGATGACGACGAGACCGGCATAACCCCAGATCATTTCATGCGCATGCCAATAGAAACCGGACAGCTCGTGCGTTCCCGTGTAGCCGAAACCCCACAGCAATACGGACAATGCGCCGTACAGTGCCGCCAGTGAATAAAACGGGCGGAACGCCATTGCCCAGACGGGATGCTTGGTAAATGCATTCATGTGTGTTCCTTAATTCTTCATTAATATACTTATCCCTCCAAACCGGCAGGTCCGGACGGCAAAAAAGGTTCTACGGCAGGAAACAGTTCGCGTTCTTCAAACCGCGCATGATCGCGAAGCGTTACGGCAAAATCCGTGTTCCATACTTTACTCCCGTATTTGGGCTCCGCCATCATCTGCCGCAGTTTGGCATGGTCCCTCTCGAAACGGGCTTTAAGCTCGGGGGCAATATTCTGCCAGACAGGAGCGAACATGGTTTCTTCTTCGCGAAAATGAACTTCCAGCTCGGCAAAATGGGGCTCGAGCTCGTTCCGATGTTCCTCTTCCGGCGTACGCAACAAGCGTACGCACAGGGAAAGCGAATGGTGATGCTCGCGCGAAAGTCCAATAAGTGCCGAATGTCGTTTCAACGGTTTCATGATTTTGAGTTATAATAATAAATTATCAAACGGTAGCCCGCCTGTTTCAGACGGCATACTGCCGCGAACAGGCTGCATTCTACCGCCCTGACTGACAAAGTTTCAACCTTTAAGGTATTTTCTGTGAAACTTGGGCAACGACAATAAAAATAACGAACCATACTGGAAAAATCATGTATCTGACCCAACATACGGACTACGGTCTGCGCGTCCTCATCTATGCCGCCATCAATGACGATATGCTTGTCAATATCGGCACCATTGCCGAAACATACGACATTTCCAAAAGTCATTTAATGAAGGTGGTTACTTCGCTGGTCAAAGGCGGGTTCTTACACAGCATACGCGGAAAAGGCGGTGGACTGAGGCTTGCCGCACCACCCGACTGCATCAATATCGGTGCGGTCGTCCGTCATCTCGAACCGATGCAGTTGGTCGAATGCATGGGGCCGAACAATGAATGCCTGATTACACCGTCCTGCCGTCTGACAGGCATACTCGGCGGCGCGATAAAGTCGTTTTTTACCTATCTGGACGGCTTCACACTCCAAGACCTGCTCGACAAACCGACTTACGACTTGCTCTACGAGCCGAAAATCCCGATTGTGACGAAAAATTGAAGCTGCAAAAATGCCGTCCGAACCCGTTTTCAGACGGCATTTTATTTGATGTTTCAGACGGATATTCCGCCTGGGCACGATATGTGTCGGCATTTTGAATTTCTGCCGGAAGCGAGGGATATGATGCCGTCTGAACGGTTTATGCTTCAGACGGCATCTGTTGTCCTACAAACCGAACACTGTCGTATCGCCGCAACCTTGGCGCACCAATTCCGTACCGTCGGTCATGTCGATGACGGTAGTCGGATCGGTTCCGCACCAGCCGCCGTCAATCACCAAATCGACGGCATGCTCCAAGCGGTCGCGTATTTCATAAGGGTCGGTCAGCGGCTCGCCGTCTTCGGGCAGCATCAGGGTGCAGCTTAAAAGCGGTTCGCCCAACTCCTCCAGCAGGGCTTGTGCAATGGCATTATCGGGAATACGCAGCCCGATGGTTTTGCGTTTCGGGTGCAGCGTGCGCGCCGGCACATCCTTCGTCGCCTGTAAAATAAAAGTATAAGGCCCGGGTGTGGCGGCTTTAAGCTGACGAAACTGTACGTTGTCGACTTTGGCGTATGTGCCCAACTCGCTCAAATCTGCGCACATCAGGGTCAGGTGGTGTTTCAAATCGATTTTTCGGATGGAGAGTATGCGTTCCATCGCCGCCTTATCGCCGAGTTTGCAACCTAAGGCGTAACACGAATCGGTCGGATAAACCACCACGCCGCCTTGATTGATGATTTCGACTGCCTGCTTGATGAGGCGCTCTTGGGGATTGTCGGGATGAATGGCAAAAAACTGTGCCATGGTTTGTGTCCTTATCGTCATGTTTTCCGTATTGTACGCCCAAAATCCAAACAAAATGCCGTCTGAAAATTTCAGACGGCATTTTTAATATCGGATCAATCAACCCAAATACCAAAATTTTAGTGCCCACAATACGGCAACAATCCATACCATAGGCGGAACATCCTCGGTTCGGCGGCACAAAAGTTTGACTACGGCATAACTGATGAAGCCGAAAGCGATGCCGTCTGCAATCGAATAAGTAAACGGCATGAAAACAATGGTCAGGAACGCAGGTGCGGCTTCCGTCATATCGTCCCAATCAATGTCCCTCGCGCTGCGGAGCATCTGCGTGCCGACATAAAGCAGGGCGGGTGCAGTAGCAAAAGCGGGAACACTTTTCGCCAATGGGGAGAACATCAGACACGCCAGCATCAATACGCCGACGGTAACCGCCGTCAGGCCTGTCCGGCCTCCTGCCGATACGCCCGCCGCACTTTCCACATAGGGCGTCGTCGAAGAAGTACCCAAAGCCGCACCCGCCACAATAGCGGTTGAATCGGCCAACAGTGCGCGCTTCAGACGCGGCAGCTTACCGTCCACCAGAAGTCCGGCACGATGCGATACACCGACCAGTGTTCCGGTACTGTCAAACAGGTCAACCAGGAAAAAGACGAAAATCACGCTGACCATGCTGACGGTAAACAACCCTTTAAAATCCATCTGCATAAAAGTCGGCGCAATGCTCGGCATTTCACCTATTACCCCGTGGAATTCATTCAAACCCATCAGGCTGGCGATAACGGTAATGGTCAAGATGGTAATGATGATTGCACCTTGAATGCGGAAGTATCCCAAAACAACCACCATAGCAAAACCGAACAGTGCCAACAACGCAGACGGTTGATGAATATCGCCCAAACCGACCAAGGTTGCCGGATTGGCAACGATAATACCCGCACCTTTCAGGGAAATCAGTGCCAAAAACAAACCGATACCGGCAGCAATCGACATTTTTAAACCCATAGGCAAAGCATTGACCAACATTTCCCTGATTTTGAAAAAGCTAAACAGGATGAAAATCAAACCTGAAATAAATACCGCACCCAAAGCCACCTGCCAAGGTACACCCATACCTTTAACGACCGCAAAGGTAAAATACGCGTTCAAACCCATACCCGGGGCAAGCGCAATCGGATAGTTGCCGATAAAACCCATGACAAAACAGCCGATGGCGGATGCAATACAGGTGGCGACGAATACCGCCCCCATATCCATTCCGGTCTCGCCCAAAATCAGGGGATTGACGATAACGATGTAGCACATCGTCAAAAAGGTCGTCAAACCTGCCATCAACTCGGTACGCACCGTCGTACCGTTTGCCTTCAGGTTAAAAACCCTATCCAGCAATGTTTGTTTTGAAATATCCATATCTAGCAGTCCGTTTCAAGTAAAAAATCTGAACCCGCACACCGCAAACCGCACAGGATTCGGCATATTGAAAAATATACCTCCCAAATCGGGAAAACCGGTTCGGGAGGCAATAGGTTTACGGCAAACGGCACATTATTTGTCTGAATTGTGTTGACGACGCAAAATTGCAGGAATTTCAAAATCGTCAAGGACAGACTGATTATCGAAATCCGCAGCCGTCAGGTTCATGGTACGGATGCCGCGATTAGTGCGAATCATACCTTCTACATTGTAGCTTTGCGCCTGTTTGGATGAGGAAACCGATTCAGTTTCTCTGACCGGAGCGGCTTCAACCGCACCTTTTTCTTTCAAACCGGTTGCGATAATGGTAATCCGGATTGCATCTTCACTCATGGTTTCGTCTTCTGCAGCACCGAATTTGCATTCCAAATCAGGATGCGCGCTTTGGTTGACGATTTTCATAACCTCGGACAGCTCGGACATTTTCAGACAACCGGGTGCGGTCGTGATATTGACAAGCACGCCGCGCGCACCGTCCAACGTCACATCATCCAACAACGGGCTGGAAATGGCCTGATCGGTTGCCATGCGGGCACGGTCTATACCTTGGGCATAACCCGAACCCATCATGGCGATACCGCGATTACTCATCACGGTTTTCACATCTGCAAAATCGAGGTTGATGATTTCGCTCGGACAAGTAACCACTTCGGAAATGCCGGCAACGGCATCACGCAATACATTGTCAGCGGCACGGAAGGCTTCGCGCATGGTTACGTCTTCGCCTAAAGCCGTCATCAATTTGTCGTTCGGGATAATAATCAGCGAATCGACGTGTTCTTTCAATTGTTCCAGACCTGCCTGTGCAACATGGACGCGCTTACCTTCATATGCGAACGGTCGGGTAACCACAGCAACCGTCAAGATACCCAGCGACTTGGCGATTTCGGCAACAACCGGAGCCGAACCGGTACCGGTACCGCCGCCCATGCCGGTCGTAATAAAGAGCATGTTTGCACCACGAATGGCTTCTTCAATGGCTTCCCTATCCTCTTGGGCGGCTGCGCGGCCAATATCAGGATTGGCACCCGCACCCAAACCACGTGTCAGATTCGTACCCAATTGGATTCTCTTCGCCGCATGGTTTTTTGCCAAAGACTGTGCATCCGTATTGGCACTGATAAACTCCACACCGCGCACATTGTTGGCAACCATGTTATTGATTGCATTGCAACCGCCGCCGCCCAATCCGATTACTTTAATCACCGCAGGGCTGACTGCCGATTCTGCCACGTCGTAAACAAATTCCATTGAAAAACTCCTGCTCGCCCATTCAGAGGACGGTTGAAAATAAATTATTATTTATTATTATATAAGAAGTATCTTGTTACTTGCAAAATACTTCTTACCCTGTCAAACGGCAACCTGTCTGTTTAGAGATTGTTTTCAAACCACCTCTTCAACCTTGCCCACAGACCACCGCCGGCTTCTTCTTTGTCTTGCACTATTCCGCCTTGCTGCTGCACATGGACACCTTCCAAACTGCGTGCTGCCTGAAGCAGTCCGATGACAGTAGAGTAGCGCGGCGTACGGACGCGCTCGGAAACGCCGCCCATCTCCTGAGGTATGCCGATACGTACGGGCAGTTCGAATACTTCTTCGGCAAGTTCTTCAATACCGGACAGCATGGACGTACCACCAGTCAATACTATTCCTGAAGTCAGCACTTCTTTTGGGAAACCCGATTTACGCAATTCACTAGCCACTACCTCCAGAATTTCCCGTATACGTTCCCTGATAACGATTGCCAGAACCTTACGGCAAACCTGACGCGGCTTCCTGTCGCCCACACTGGGAACTTCGATCATTTCATCCAGTCCTTCCATCTCCGGAGAGACCACACCGTAATGGATTTTGATATATTCTGCAGCATCATGCGGCGTTCTCAAAGCCTGTGACAGATCTTTGGTAATCAAATCGCCGGCCACCGGAATGACGGATGTATGCCGAATCGCGCCATTGGTATAAACAGCTATATCTGTTGTTCCTCCGCCGATATCGATGACGCATACGCCAAGGTCTTTTTCATCCTCAGTCAATACGGCCTGACCGCTTGCCAGCGGCTGCAACATCACTTCATCCACCTTCAGGCCGCAGCGCTCAATACATTTTTGGATATTTTGCACGGCTGTGCTTGCACCGGTGATGATATGTACCCGCGTATCCAACCGGACACCGCTCATCCCGATAGGTTCCCTCACACCCAATTGTGTATCAATGATGTAGTCCTGAACAACGGCATGCAGGATTTTATGATCGGGCGGAATATTGACTGCCTTTGCAGTTTCGATAGCACGGTCAATATCTGCCTGCGTGACTTCACCGTCTTTAATTTTGACCACGCCTTGCGAATTAAGGCTGCGGATGTGGTTACCCGCAATACCTGTGGTAACATGAGTAATCTTGGTATCCGCCATCAGCTCGGCTTCATTGACCGCCTGCCTGATGGCTTGAACGGTGGCATCTATATTGGTAACCATGCCTGCACGCAAGCCGCGGGAAACCGACTGTCCCAAACCGACGATGTGGATTTCGTTGTCATCCTGGACTTCACCGATCAGTGCCAAGACTTTCGATGTACCGATATCCAATACGCTGATATATCTTTTCTGTTGTTCCATTGTTCATGTGCTCTTAAGACTAATTGAAATTTGTGCCTCGCCGTTTTCAGACGGCACGACTATAATCTTTCTAGTACCTGCTTCACTATTCTTCAGATTCTTTTTCAGGCAAACCGTCGGAGTCATAACGGACTGAAAATCCGTCTTTATACCTCATATCCACATAGGATAACCGATTTTTATTTTTACGCAACAAATGCTGCCACGCCTCGGTAAAAAGCCGGAGACGTTTTATATCGTTTTCCCGACCGAGCCTGACAGTGATATTGTTGTCCAACACAATAATCCACGCCGAACGCGCCGTATAGGTTATTTCTTTGATACCCAAACCCTGCTTTGCCAAAATTGCCGAAAACTCACCGTAACGGCGGAGTATATCGGCAGACGTTCCTTCCACACCTCTAAATACCGGCATACCCGGTCTGTTTAGACGAGCCTTAAAAACATTACCCTCGCTATCCACCAAGGCACTGTCTCCCCAATGCGCAACCGGCTTACGTTCTGTCAAAACAATCTCGACCGTATCAGGAAACCTGCGGCGCACCATGGCAGAAGCAATCCACGGATATCGGCGGTAGGCCTCCTGTACTCCGTTGATATCCGCCCTCAATATATTTCCATGAATATATTTTTTCGCCAAAACGCCCAATTCTTTTTGATTGGAATAAACCAAATCACCCTTTAATGATACCTGCTTAACAGGAAGATAATTTGAATTATAAAACCAAACGAATCCCGACAAAGCCAGCAACACCGCCACAATAACAAGCAGCCAGCGCGTCAGCCGTCCCATTGCTTCAGCATTATCCCACATGTGCGGTCTTCAGAATTTCAATGCATAAATCGGCAAAATCCACGCCTGTCCGGGCGGCGGATTTCGGTACTAAACTGTGGCTTGTCATGCCAGGCAACGTATTGATTTCCAATAAGTACAGCTTACCGTCGGTATCTTTGAGAAAATCGACACGCACACAGCCTTCTGCCCCGATTGCCTGCGCCCCGCGAACTGCCAACGCGCGCATCAGGTTTTCTTCAGCCTCGCTCAAGTCTTCGGACGGACATTGATAAACAGTGTCGTCGCGGTTGTATTTGGCTTCGTAGTCATAAAACTCGGTCGCGGGGATGATGTGTATGCTGGGCAGGCCTTTGCCGTTCAACACGGGGCAGGAATATTCGCCGCCGCCGATAAACCGTTCGGCAATGATTTCGCCTTGAAGGTGTTTCAATTCTTCGTACACGCTTTTCAGACGGCCTTTTTCTTTCACTTTCACCACGCCAACGCTGCTGCCTTCGGCTGCCGGTTTAACGAACATGGGCAAACCGAGCTGCTGCTCGACAGCATCAAAATCAGAGTCTTCATGTAAAACGGCGAACTCAGGAACAGGCAGCCCCAAGGCTTGCCAAATCAGCTTGCAACGGTATTTGTCCATGCCGATGGCGGAAGCGGCGACACCGCTGCCGGTATAAGGAATGCCCAACAATTCCAACGCGCCCTGAACAGCACCGTCTTCGCCGTAAGTACCGTGAAGGATGTTGAATGCCGTCTGAAAACATTGTGCCTTCAATTCAGACAATGGGGTTTCCTTGGGATCGAAGGCGTGTGCATCTATACCTTTGCTTTTTAAGGCATTCAAAATGGCGGCACCGCTATCCAGCGAGATTTCACGTTCGCTGGAAAAGCCACCCATCAATACGGCTACTTTGCCAAAATTCTGCATTGTTTTTGTTCTTTCTTGATTGCTTTTTTGTTTGATACAGGTCGTCTGAAAACAAATCGGGTTTTTAGACGACCTTAATCTCGTTTGCCCCACCTGATGAAACATCGCTTCATCGGGCAGCTATCGCGGCATCACGATAAAAGTTGCACCTCAGGCTTTCGACAACTCCAACATCGCGGCAGGCACGCGGTTGATGCTGCCTGCACCCATATTCAACACGATGTCGCCGTCCTGCAAAACATTCATCAGCATTTCGGGCAAGTCGGCGACGTTTTCGCAGTAAATCGGCTCAAGTTTGCCCAATACGCGGATGGCGCGGGCAAGGGCGCGGGAGTCGGCAGCGGCAATCGGTTCTTCGCCTGCAGCATAAACTTCGGTCAACACCAGCGCGTCAACGGTATTGAGGACTTTGGTAAAGTCTTCAAACAAATCGCGTGTACGGGTATAGCGGTGCGGCTGAAAGGCCAATACCAAACGTTTTTCAGGGTATGCACCGCGTGCGGCGGCAAGGGTTGCCGCCATTTCGACGGGATGGTGGCCATAATCGTCTACCAGCAAAGCGGTTCCGCCGTTTGGCAATTTAATGTCGCCATATTTTTGGAAGCGGCGGCCGACACCTTCAAAGCCGAGCAAACCTTTTTGGATCGCTTCAACCGATGCGCCAACTTCCAGCGCAACACCGATGGCTGCCAAGGCATTGAGAACGTTGTGGCGGCCAGGCATATTCAAAACAACCTCAAACGGCTCTTGCTCATGTCCTTTCATTTGCACATGAACGGTAAATTTCATTTGTGCGCCGACGTTTTCGATGTCGGTGGCGTAGATGTCGGCGGCATCATCCAAGCCGTAGGTGGCGTAAGGTTTACTCACTTTGGGCAAAATCGCGCGGACGTGTTCGCTGTCAACACACAAAAACGCTTTGCCGTAGAACGGCATACGGTGGATAAAATCAACAAACGCCTGATGCAGTTTTTCGACGCTGTGTCCGTAGGTATCCATGTGGTCTTCGTCGATATTGGTAACGACGGACATAATCGGGGTCAGATGTAGGAAGGATGCATCGGATTCGTCGGCTTCGGCGACGATGTATTCGCCTTTGCCCAAACGGGCGTTGGTACCTGCGGCATTGAGTTTGCCGCCGATAACGAAAGTGGGGTCGAGACCAGCCGCACCGAGAATGGATGCGGTCAGACTGGTGGTCGTGGTTTTGCCATGCGTACCGGCGATGGCGATACCGTCACGGAAGCGCATCAGCTCCGCCAGCATCAGGGCGCGGGGAATGACGGGGATTTGCTGCTCCAGCGCAGCGACAACTTCGGGATTTTCTTTTTTGACGGCGGTAGAGGTAACGACAACATCCGCGCCGTTAACGTGTTCTGCGGTATGACCGGGATAAACTTGAATGCCCAGGCTGCTCAAATGCTCGGTAGCGGCATTTCGCGCCTGATCCGAACCGGAAACTTTAAAGCCCAAATTGTGTAAGACTTCGGCGATACCGCTCATGCCGACGCCGCCGATACCGACAAAATGGATGTTAGTAACTCGATTTTTCATCATAATGTTGCGTTCCGGTGGATTTCGATGCATAAAGGCGTTATTTTAAAGGGCTATCCGCTTCTACGCCATAGTTTTCTTGTAAATTACAGATGTTTCGGCATACAGGATTTCATATCGATGGCAATATAGTTAAAAATAAGGCTGCACTCGGCGGCAAACCCTGCTTTCCTGCCCATTTTCAAACTCAATTTCATATACCGAAACACCAGAAAAAACAAAATATAAGGCCGTCTGAAACCGGTTTCGTGGTTTTCAGACGGCATCTGTTTCGTTTATTGCATCATGTCATCATGCCGTACACTCGATAGCTGCTTCCGCCACGTCGTCCGCACTGTGCGGCAGCGCCAGCGTGCGGGCATTTTCCGCCCATTTGAGGCATTTCTCACGGTTTAAGCCGCCGAGGATTTCGGCAAGTTTTTCCGCTGTCAATTGGGTTTGCGGCAACAGCAATCCCGCCTCCGCCTGCACCATAAAACGCGCGTTGGCGGTTTGATGGTCATCGACGGCGTGAGGATACGGCACTAACAACGCGCCCAACCCTGCCGCAGTCAACTCGGCAATCGTCAGCGCGCCGGCACGGCAAATCACCAAATCGGCATCACGGTAGGCGGACACCATGTCGGTAATAAATTCGACGCACTCGGCTTGCACACCCAATGCATCGTAATCCGCCTGCAGATTGCCCAATTTACTGCGACCGGACTGATGATACATTTGCGGACGAGCTTCCTCGGGCAATAATGCCAATGCCTGCGGTACGGTTTTGTTCAAAACGTCTGCACCCAAACTGCCGCCGACCACCAAAATTTTCAGACGGCCTTCACGCCCTTGGAAGCGTTCGGCAGGCACGGGCAGCTTAGCAATATCGGCGCGGACGGGATTTCCGACCAAACCGCCTTCGTGGCTGAATGCTTTCGGAAAAGCGTACAATACCCGCTTCGCCCAGCGCGACAGGTGGCGGTTGGACAAACCGGCCACGGCGTTTTGCTCGTGAATCACAATCGGCACGCCCAAGAGCTTCGCCGCCAAACCGCCGGGGAAGGTAACGAAGCCACCGAAGCCGATGACGCACTCGACACGGTGTTTGCGGATAATCCGCTGCGCCTCGCGGACGGTTTGATACAAAGTAAACGGCAGCATTAGCTTGCGTTTGATGCCGTTGCCGCGTACGCCCTTAATCGCCAGCGTTTCAAGCGGAATATCGTATTGCGGCACGATACGCTCTTCCATCGAATCCTTACTGCCCAGCCAAATCACATGATGACCGCGCGCGCGCAACGAATCCGCCACCGCCAGCGCAGGGAAAATATGACCACCGGTACCGCCCGCCATCAGCATGAAGGTTTTACCGCCCATGATTTACTCCTCTTGGTAACCGCGCATTTTCCGGCGGTTTTCATAATCGATGCGCAACAGCAGCATAATACTGAAAAACATTACCCCCACTGCCGAACCGCCGTAAGAAATCAGCGGCAGTGTCAAACCTTTGGTCGGCAACGCGCCGATATTCACGCCGATATTGAAGAAACTTTGGATACCGATCCAAATACCGATACCCGAAGCGATATAGGCATTGAAGGTCAACCCCAAATCACGCGCCTGTTTGCCGATGGAAAACGCGCGTATAACCAGCCAACCGTAACAGAACACCAGCACACACATACCAAAGAAACCGAATTCTTCGGCAATAATGGCGAAAATAAAATCGGTATGCGCTTCCGGCAGAAACCCGCGTTTGCTCAAACTTGCCCCCAAACCCATACCGAACCAGTCGCCCCGCCCGATCGCCATCAGCGACTGGGTAAGCTGATAGCCTGTGTTCTGTTTGTCCTGCCAAGGGTCGAGAAAGGTCAGCACTCTTTGCATACGGTAAGGGGCGGCGGCAATCATCAGCGCCATCCCGGTCAAAACGCTGCCCACCAGAATGAAAAAATATTTCCACGGCAAACCCGCAAGGAACAGCAATCCGACAGTAATGACGGTAATCACGACAAACGAACCGAAATCCGGCTGAAACATCACCAGCGTCAAACCGAACGCCACCAGCATGATAGGCAGGATAATCGACCGGAAGCGGTTATACATTTCTTTGGTTTCGCGGCGCGCCTGAGGATTGGTGAAAGACATCGCCAGATTGGCCGTCCCCCGCCAAATCGACCGCCAGCCGAGGTGTTCCATACTGCGCAACACTTCTTCGCGGCGGGTAAACAGGCTGGCCAGATACAAGATGACCGCCAACTTAAATAACTCGGTCGGTTGGAAATTGACTATCACCAAGGGAATCCAACGTTTCGCACCATTGACTTCATTGCCGACAAGCAGCACGGCGACCAACAATATAACCGAACTGGCGAATATCCACGGCACCAGCCACCGCCACGTTTTCATCTTACAAAAACTAAGTAAACTGCATATACAGGCAAAGAAAGCGACAAATCCCGCCTGTTTGCCGACATAGCCGAATTGGCTGCCGCCTTCGCGTACCGCTGAATCTACCGAAGCCGAATAAATCATCAGCAGGCTGAATACCGTCATCAACACCAGCATCCACAAAAGCGACGTGTCGAATTTCCTGCCGTCGCGCACAATCTGCCTGTCGAGCAGAACGGTATGGATACCGCTCCCCACCTTTACCAATATGTCCGAAATCTTCAAAAAAACCACCTGTCATTCTGTTTGCATCTGCCGCAAAGGGCAAAAATTTCAGACGGCAGATAATGCCGTCCGAACATGCGATACATCCCAAATCGGTATTCTAAATCTTTACTTCCCGCCCAACAATGACGGCGTTTGCGTTTCAGACAGCATCACAAAGCCTTAAACGCTTCGATAAACACTTCCGAACGGTGCGCGTAGCCTTTAAACATATCGAAACTCGCGCAGGCGGGGCTGAGCAGCACGATATCGCCCGCTTCGGCTTGGGCATATGCCGTCTGAACGGCTTCTTCCAAAGTGGCGCAGTCAGTCATATTCAGACCACAGCCGTCCAAATCGCGGCGGATTTGCGGTGCATCGACACCAATTAAGAACACGCCTTTTGCCTTACCAGCAAGCGCGTCGCGCAGGGGTGTGAAGTCCTGCCCTTTGCCCATGCCGCCCAAAATCACGAAGAGCGGATTTTGCAAACCGGCAATCGCGGCGGCGGTCGCGCCGACGTTCGTACCTTTGCTGTCGTCGATAAACACCACACCGTTTTTCTCGCCGATTTTTTCCACGCGGTGCGGCAGGCCTTGGAAGGTTTTGACGTGTTCGAGCAATGCTTCGCGCGGCAAACCGACGGCCTCGCACAAGGCGACGGCGGCCATCACGTTGGCGGCGTTGTGCAAGCCTTGCAGCGGAATGTCTTGCGTGGCAATCAAATCTTCATTGCCTTGTTTCAAAGTGCCCGTCTCGCGTTCCAGCCAAAAATCGGCTTCGTGTTCCAACGAAAACCATTTTACCTCGCGCCCTGCCCGTTTCATGGCGCGACAGAACGCATCGTCCGCATTCAAAACCTGTACGCCATTGCCACGGAAAATCTTATCCTTGGTATGCGCGTAGTCGAGCAAGTCATCGTAGCGGTCGAGATGGTCTTCGGAAATGTTCAGCACCGTCGCCGCAGTCGGGCGCAGGCTTTCGGTGTTTTCCAGTTGGAAGCTGGAAAGCTCCAACACCCACACGTCCGCCTTTTTGCCTTCGCGCTGCCATTCCGCCTCCAAAACCGGCGTGCCGATATTGCCCGCGATAACGGTATCCAGCCCGCACTTGATGCAGAGATAGCCCACCAGGCTCGTTACCGTGGTTTTGCCGTTACTGCCGGTAATCGCAATCACCTTGTCGCCGCGGCAGTTCACAATGTCCGCCAGCAATTCGATGTCGCCCAACACGCGCCCGCCGTTTTGCTTGAACGCCTCGATATCAGGCTGCCGCTCGCTGATGCCGGGACTGAGCGCCAGAATATCGAAACCATTATCCAGCGCATCTTTCAGACGGCCCGTGTAAAACACCAGCCCGTCAAACATCTTACCGATCTGCGATACACGCTCGGCTTTCAGCTCCGCATCATAAGCGGCAACCTCCGCGCCGTTTTTGCGCAGATAGGCAATCATGGAAATACCCGTACCGCCGAGTCCGGCGACGAGGATTTTTTTGTTTTGGAAAGTCATTTTGGTTTTGTCCTAAAACAAATCATATTGGACAGGAGGGAATGTCCGCCCCCTGCCCAAGCCGCTTTCAGACGGCATCGCGAGCTGTTCAATAACCCGCCTTCAGGCGTTGGTGCTTGTCGCAGCCTTTTTGGTATCCGTTTTGACACGCCTTGCCAAGCCATTCTTGAGCGAGCGCAAGGTCTTGGCGCACGCCGTGCCCTTTGTAATACATTATGCCCAAATAAAATTGGGCTTCGTCAACCCCTTGTTCTGCCGCATTGAGAAACCACTGCGCTGCCTGTTTATAATCCTGACGAACTCCTTCGCCTTTGTAATACATCTCACCCAAATTATTTTGGGCTTCTGCCTTCCCTTGCTCCGCAGCCCTACGATACCACTGCACTGCCTGTGCATAATCTTGACGAACTCCATGCCCATTGGCATACATCAGACCCAAATTATTTTGGGCATCGGCATACCCTTGTTCTGCAGCCCTACGATACCACTGTACTGCCTGTGCATAGTCTTGACGGACGCCTTCGCCTTCGTAATACATCACACCCAAACCGAATTGGGCAGTGGCAACCCCTTGTTCTGCAGCCTTGCGAAACCACTGCGCTGCCTGTGCATCGTCTTGACGGACTCCTTGCCCGTTGGCATACATCAAGCCCAAATTAAATTGGGCTTGAGCATTCCCTTGCTCCGCAGCTTGGAGCGTTTCCTGAAAATCCGATACATCATCGTCATCCGCCCACATCACTTGGTTCAAGCCCAAGGCAATCAGGGCGGCGGCAAGCCATTTGGTTGTTTGTTTCATGGTTTCTCTCCTGTTTCAGTATAAGGTGGGTTTCAACCGCCGTTAACGATAGGACGGGGCGGATTGCCGCCGCAGGTTTATTGCGCGTTCAAATGCCGTCTGAAAGGTGTTCAGACGGCATAGGTTCAGCGGATTTTGAGGGTACTCAAGCCGATCAATACCAAGACGATGGTGATAATCCAAAAGCGGACGACGACTTGGGTTTCTTTCCAGCCTTTTTGTTCGTAGTGGTGGTGGATGGGTGCCATCAGGAAAATGCGTTTTTTGGTTTTCTTATACCAGCCGACCTGAAGCATAACGGACACGGCTTCGACGACGAACAGACCGCCCATAATGACGAGGACAAACTCTTGGCGGACGATGACGGCAACGGTACCGAGCGCGGCACCCAATGCCAGCGCGCCGACATCGCCCATAAAGACTTGCGCGGGATAGGCGTTGAACCACAAAAATCCGAGGCACGCGCCGCACATGGCGGTACAGAATATAGCGACTTCGTTCGCACCGGCGACATAGGGAAGCTGGAGGTATTGGGAAAATTGGTAGTGTCCGCTGACGTAGGCGAAAATGGCGAGTCCGGCGGCAACGAGAACGACGGGGAAGGCGGCAAGGCCGTCCAAGCCGTCGGTGAGATTGACGGCGTTGGATGTGCCGACGATGGTCAGGTAAGACAACACCAAAAAGCCGACCACACCCAGCGGCAGGGCGATTTGTTTGAAGAACGGGACAATCAAAATATTGTTGGCGGAATTGGCGGCAAGGTAAAACAATGCCAAACCGGCGATAACGGCAACGCTTGACTGCCACACCATTTTGAATTTGGCGGACACGCCGTTGGGGTCTTTATAAACAACTTTGCGCCAGTCGTCGTAAAAACCGAGCGCACCGGTGGCAAGCAATACGCCCAAGAGAATCCAGATATACGGGTTCGCCCAGTTACCCCACAACAGGGTGGACACGGTAATAGCGGTCAGAATCAGCGAACCGCCCATCGTCGGCGTGCCGTTTTTGACGAGGTGGGTTTGCGGGCCGTCGGTACGCACTGCCTGCCCGCATTTGAGCGCGGTCAGCCTGCGTATCGTCCACGGGCCGAACATCAGGGAAAACGCCAAGGCGGTCAACGCCGCCATGACGGCGCGGAATGTGGTGTATTGAAAAATATTCAGGCCGGTTAACCAGTTGCTGAAATGTGCGAGCCATAAAAACATGGGGCTTCCTTTTTTTGTTTTTGTCGTTACATGGGCTTGCGCCCGTTTGAGGTTGGCTTGCCGCCCGGCAAGGTTTCGGACGGTTTTTGCAGATTAACGTGCAGGGACTTTCTCAATCACGCAAATCGGGTAACTCCCCGGATTTTTGCCGCCGCCCAAGTCTAAACATAAATCTTCATAAAGATACGCCCGCGTCCGCATTCCGGCATAAAACGCGCCGACCAGCGCGGCAATCAGCAATAAGGCTTTAAAAAAACGTCGGCTTTTCATTTTCACTTATCCTCCAATGCCTCGACCACTTCTTCCATCTGCATAAAGCGCGAACCTTTCACCAACACGGTGGCGCGTTCGGGCAAATCGTGGCTCAACACTTGAATCAACGGGTCTTTGGCGGCGAACCACAAACCGTCCGCGCCAAATTTTTCCGCCGCTTCGACGCTGTTGTCGCCGACAAAATAAGCCGCTTCGATGCCTTGGTCGCGGGCATACGCGCCGACTTCGGCGTGCATGGCAGCGGCTTCGTCCTCGCCCAGTTCGCCCATATCGCCCATCACGAAAATACGCGGCGCAGGCATACGCGCCAACACGTCAATTGCTGCCCTCATGCTGTCGGGGTTCGCGTTGTACGTATCGTCAATCAGGGTCGCGCCTTTGATGCCGGATTTGACGTTCAGACGGCCTTTGATGTTGCTGAAGCCTTTCAAACCTTCCGCCACATCGTTCAAACTCAAACCCGCAGCCAAAGCCAGCACGGCGGCAGCGGCGGCGTTGTGGACATTGTGGCGGCCGGGAACAGGCAGCACTACAGCTGCGCGCTCGTCGCCGCACACCAAATCAAATTCGCATGACAAAGGTTTCAGCACGATATTTTCCGCGTGAACATCGCCGCTATCGATGCCGAAAGTGCGCGTATTCAAATTAAGCGTTGCCGTTTTGAAGACAGCCATATTGGCATCTTCTTGAGGAATCAGTGCAATGCCGTCTGAACATAAACCTTGGTAAATCTCGCTTTTCGCTTTGGCAATATCGCCCACTCCGTCGAAACCGCAGCCGACATGAGCGCGCAGGGCGTTGTTGACCAAGGCGGCATCGGGTTTGGCGATTTGCGTTAAAACCGCCAGTTCGCCGAAATGGTTCATGCCCATTTCAATCACGGCATAGCGGTGTTTTTCGTTTAATTTCAATAAAGTAAGCGGCAATCCAATATGGTTGTTGAAGTTGCCTGCCGTCGCCAACACGGCATCATCGCCGAAACGGCGGCGCAATACCGCAGCCAGCATCTCCTTCACCGTCGTCTTGCCGCCCGAGCCGGTAATGCCGAACACAAACGGATTCACATTTTCACGCCAGGCCTTTGCCAGTGTTTGCAATGCGGCAAGCGTGTCATCGACTTTCAAAGCGCCTTTCAAAGACGCGCAATCTTCCCGCGAAACCACAACCGCCGCCGCACCAGCAGCCAATACGTCTTCAACAAAATCATGCGCATCAAACCGCTCTCCCGCCAATGCGAAAAACACATCACCTACGCAGATGTCGCGGCTGTCGGTTACGATGCGCGACACGGGCTTGTTTTCAGACGGCATCGGAAGCTTGAGGGCTTGGCAGATGAAATTTAAATCTAGTGGTTTCATGGTTTCTTCCGTTTGTTTTTTCAGATGGTTTTAATTAAGACCGCCTGAACATTTTTGATATGGCCTATCCCAGCTCTGCCAATGCTTTTTCTGCGATTTCAAAATCAGAGAAATGGTGCTTCACGCCTTGTACATCCTGATAGTTTTCGTGTCCTTTGCCGGCAATCAGGATAATGTCGTTTGCGGCAGCGCGTTCGACTGCATAACGGATGGCGGCGGCGCGGTCGGCTTCGACGCGCTCAGGATTAGGTACAGCAGGCAAAATATCGTTGATGATGTCTTGCGGATTTTCCAAACGCGGGTTGTCGCCGGTAACGACGACTTTATCCGCGCCCTGTACGGCTGCCGCGCCCATCAGCGGGCGTTTGCCGCGATCTCGATTGCCGCCGCAACCGAATACGCACCATAAGGCCGCACCCTGCGGTTTGATTTCCTGCAAGGTGGCGAGTGCTTTTTCCAATGCGTCGGGCGTGTGGGCGTAATCGACAACGACCAAAGGTTTGCCGCTGTTCATAATGCAATCCATACGGCCCGAAGCAGGACGGATTTTTGCCAGCACATCCAATACCTTATCAAGCGGATAGCCGTTAGCGCACAGCAAGGCGATGCAGGCGGCGAGGTTTTGCGCGTTGAACCGTCCGAGCAGGCGCGTGCGGCAGCGACCTTCGCCCCACGGGGTTTGGAATACGGCTTCCATGCCGTCTGAAGAAGCGGTGAAATCGGTAATGCGGATGTCGGCTTGCTCGCTGAAGCCGTAACTGTAAACGGCCAAATCAGGACAGTCTTTTTTCAGACGGCATACGAGTTCCGCGCCGTATTCGTCATCCACGTTGATAATGGCGTGCTTCAAGCCATGCCAGTAAAACAGGCGCGACTTGATAGCGCCGTAGGCTTCCATGGTGCCGTGGTAGTCGAGGTGGTCTCGGGTGAGATTGGTAAAGATTGCGCTGCGGAATGGCACGCCGTTGACACGCGATTGGTCAAGGCCGTGGCTGGAGACTTCCATCGCGGCGGCTGTTGCGCCTTGTTGACGGAAACGGTAGAGCAGGGTTTGGACATCGACGGGGGCGGGGGTGGTGTGCGTGGTTTCTTCCAATGCGCCCCAAAAGCCGTTGCCGACTGTGCCGATAATGGCGGTTTTTTCGCCCAATAAATCGGCAGCCTGCGCCAGCCATTGTGTGATGGAGGTTTTGCCGTTGGTGCCGGTTACGCCCCAGACTTTGAGGCCGTCTGAAACGTTGCCGTAAACTTGCGCCGCCAACATGCCGGCACGGTGTTTCAAATCCTTAATCCCTTGATTGGGGACTTTCCATTCGGGATTCCACGCGAATTTACCGTCGTCGTCCCAAAAAACAAAAGCCGCGCCGTTGGCAATGGCTGCGGGGATATAACTGCGGCCGTCGGTATATTCGCCCTGACAGGCAACGAAAATATCGCCTTGTTTGATTTGGCGGCTGTCTGAATGCAACAAACGCCCTGCTGCGTTTGCACACAGCAGAGGCGGAATGTTGGTTTCAGCTAAAGGGGTTAACTTGCTGAACATAAAATAATCTCGTTGATACTCGGATTAAGACGGTGTTTTGACGGCTGCAACATTGGTCAAAGGTTTGGTCGGGGAAACGCCCAAGATGTTCAGGCTGCCGCCCATGACTTGCTTGAAGACCGGACCTACCACTACGCCGCCGTAGTAACCGTTTGCAGTCGGTTCGTCGATGGTTACCGCCACAATCACACGGGGATTTTTGGCAGGTGCAAAACCGATGAAAGTGGCAACGTGTTTGTTAACGACGTAACGCCCGTTGACCAACTTACGCGTCGTACCGGTTTTTGCGCCGACGTCGAAACCATCTACCGCACCCACCGTACCCGTACCGCCGGGTTCAGTAACGGAAACCATCAACTCGCGCACTTTTTTTGCAGTAGAGGCTTTGATGACGCGCTTGCCTTTAGGCGCAACCGCTTGTTTTTCAAAGCTGACCGGCAACAATTCGCCGTCATGGGTCAAGACAGTATAGGCACGCGCCAATTGCAACAGGCTTAATTGCAGGCCGTAACCGAAAGACATGGTTGCCTGTTCGATAGGCCGCCATTTCCGCCAATCGCGCAACACGCCCGCGCTTTCCCCCGGAAAGCCGGAATGCATGCGCACGCCCACACCTAAATCATGATAGAAATCGTACATTTCTTTAGGCGTAAACATGGCAGAAAGTTTACTGGTACCGACGTTGGAAGATTTTTGCATAATGCCGCGCACATCCAAAGTAGGATAAACGTGGGTATCCTGCACGGTAGCCGGACCGATTTTGTAAGGCAGGGTGTTGAACGTATCGGTTGCATCCACTTTGCCGGAATCCAATGCTTTGGCAATGGTAAACGGCTTCATGACAGAACCGGGTTCAATCATATCGGTTACGGCACGGTTACGGCGCTGTTCACTATTGGCTTGACCCGGCTGATTCGGATCGTAAGCCGGGCTGTTGACCAAAGCCAAAATCTCGCCAGTTTGTGCATCCAATACCACAACTGTACCCACTCTGGCTTTGTGATAAGCCACAGCCTTGTTCAACTCGTCATACGCCAGCGTTTGAATACGCTGATCCAAAGACAAAATCATGTCTTGGCCGTTTTTAGGCACGCTGTTGCGTGGAGAATCGAGGCTGTCTACGATATTGCCTTTGTTGTCACGTAATACAACTTTCGCACCATCTTCACCGCGCAGGCTGTCTTCACGGGAAAGCTCCAAACCTTCCTGACCTTTGCCGTCAATATCGGTAAATCCGATGACATGTGCAAAAAGGTTGCCCATCGGGTAATGGCGTTTTAATTCTTTTTGAAATGCAAAATGTTTCAAACCTAAGGCTTCCACCTCTTCGGCAAGCTTGTGGTCGAGCTGACGCTTGATCCAGATAAACGATTTGTTTTTCTGATCAAGTTTGCTCCTTAAAACATCGACCGGAACATCGATAAGCTCGGAAAGATGTTCCAATTGCGCCGCAGTCGGCATCTCCTCCATATCTTTGGGAACGGCATACAGAGATTCTGTAGGTGCACTCAATGCCAAAACCGCACCGTTCCTGTCCTCAATCGTACCGCGTGTAGCCGGCAACACCTGAGTCCGTACAATCTGGTTATCACCCTGATCTTTTAAGAAGTTATACGTTACTGTTTGAAGATACAAGCCACGAACTATCAAACCGGCAAACAAAACCGCCATCGCCAGCAAGACGAAACTAATCCGCCCGTCACTGGTCAACGGTTTTTTAACCTGCTCTTCCTTAGAAAGCATCCGGGGCTTATATTCGCTCTTAATCAACATGTTACTTCTCGTTATTTTATGTTACCGCCCTACTGCCGGAACCTGATTCCGGCAGACAGGTTACTTCTATTTTTGATGTTCCACCATAAAGGTATTACCTGAAACCGGCGGACGGAGATTTTGTTTTTCTGCCGCCGACCTAATCGCTTCATGATTCGCCAACCGCGCCTGTTGCAGCCTTAGTTGCGCATAGTTCTGCTCCAAAGCGATTTCCTGCTTTTTCGCCTTATACAAAGCTGTAAAGTTAAGCCTGTACTGGTTTTGCTGAATCACTACGGAAAAAGCCGAAATACAAACCGCAATCAGAAGAAGAAAATTCAATTTATTCATTGTTATTCAGATGTTTTCTCTGTTATCGTCCCGGTATCGGGCCGACAGTCCGTTCCGCCACACGCAAAACCGCACTTCTCGCCCTCGGATTGACAACCGTCTCTTCCTCGCAGGGCTTAACGGCCTTACCTACAGCCTTCAGGGGCGGCTCTGGCAAATCAGCTTCCCTTACTGCAGCCCAACGCGGCAAGGGTGCGTGTTGGGAATATTTCCTGACAAACTGCTTCACAATCCGATCTTCCAAAGAATGGAACGCGATAACTGCCAAGCGCCCCCCCTCTTTAAGACGGCACATCACCTGCGGCAATACTGCCTCTACCTCTTCGAGCTCACGGTTAATAAAGATGCGGACCGCCTGGAAGGTACGTGTTGCAGGATCTTGCCCCCGCTCACGAGTACGGACGTTTTCCGCCGCAATCTTCGCCAACTTGCCGGTTGTATCGATTGGACTTTCCGCCCGTTGCGCAACAATGGCTCGCGCAATCTGGCGGCTAAACCGCTCTTCACCATAATTCTTAATCACCTCGTGCAAATCCTGCTCCGACGCAACCGCTATCCACTCTGCGGCAGACATCCCGCGCGTCGTATCCATACGCATATCCAAAGGAGCATCGAAACGGAAGCTGAAACCGCGAACCGCATCATCGATTTGCGGGGACGAAACACCCAAATCAAATAATGCGCCATCCACATCACCGATACCCAAATCATCCAATGCCGTCTGAAAAGAAGCAAAGCCTCCATGCACGACACTGACCCGTTTGTCCGAACGCGCCAGCTCTTCTGCCACAGCAATCGCCTGCGGGTCTTTATCGAAAACAATCAACCGCCCCGCATCGCCCAACCGCGACAAAATCAGCCGGGAATGCCCTCCCCTGCCGAACGTACCGTCCACATAAACACCATCCTCGCGCACGGCAAGCGCATCTACAGCCTCATGCAGCAAAACCGTAATATGCCGGTAACTTTCTGTTTCACTCACAATTGCAAATCCGTCTGACTCAACTGGAAGGCAAGTTCGCCAGGATCGTCGTCCAAAGCCTGAACCATTTCGGCCTCCCACTGCTCACGACCCCAAAGCTCCAAACGGTTGGCCCGCCCGACCAGAACAACTTCACGGTCAAAAACCACCCTCTTCCTCAGCCCAGCAGGAACCAATACCCGACCGGCACTATCCCATTCCAAAATTTCCGCGTTATGCAGCAAAAGATTTTGAAACCGTCGTAAAACAGGGTTATCCGCCACTTTTAAGTTCAAAAGTTGCGCCGCAACCTTTTCCCACTCTGCAACAGGATACATCAACAGCTTATGCTTCGACTCAAGCGTTACTACCACGGCAGGCGTATAGAGGCGCGACAGAATATCGCGGAATTTGGCAGGAACCGCCAACCGCCCTTTACTGTCGATACTCAATTCATGTGCGCCGCCGAACATAGATGTCCCAAGTTGAAGTTAAAATTAAATAAGGGCAAAGAAGACACTTTGACCCACATTCTCCCACTAATCGACACTATAAGAAATTTTAAACACTCGGTCAAATCAAGACAGAAAACTTCATTAACATATCTGAAATTTTAAACTCCTTTTAAAACAATAAGATAAAAAAACACCAATAACAGGAAGTTGTACACAGTATAGAGTAACCAAAGAAATAAATTACTATATAATAGAAATTTAATAAATTAACTACAATATATAGTATTAAAATAAAACCATGACAGTAACCGTACCAACGTGTACCATGTACGGAAATTCAATAAATTTACAAAAGATAACACTTATCATGACCCTCCCCCTACCCTCCCCTGCCGCGCAACAATCCTCAGCCAACCTTCAAACCCTCCTTGCCGAAGAAATCAAAAAGCATAGAAATTGGATTCCATTTTCACGTTTTATGGAGCTGGTTTTATATGCCCCTCAATACGGCTATTACACCGGAGGCAGCCATAAAATCGGTAACAACGGAGATTTTATTACCTCCCCGACCCTTACCCCCCTGTTCGCCCGAACACTGGCGCGCCAACTTCAAGAACTCCTACCCCAAACCGCAGGCAATATCTATGAATTCGGTGCAGGGACCGGTCAACTCGCCGCCGATTTGTTAAACAACCTTTCAGACGGCATTAACCGTTACTACATTATTGAAATATCGCCAGAACTGGCTGCTCGTCAGAAAGACCTGATTCAGACCCTCGCACCTCAAGCCGCCCAAAAAATTGTCCACTTATCTGCACTTCCGGAAACATTTGACGGCATCATCATCGGTAACGAAGTACTCGATGCCATGCCTGTCGAAATCATCCGTAAAGATGAAGGCGGCTCATTCGAGCATGTCGGTGTTTGCCTGGATAATGACCGTTTTACCTATTTGGCACGACCGCTGCACGACTTGCAGCTATCTGCATTGGCTTCCCTCTACTTCCCAAAAATAACTTCCCCCTATACCAGCGAACTACATCCGCAACAATATGCCTTTATCCGCACCCTTGCCTCAAGACTCGAACACGGCTGCATGATATTCATCGACTACGGTTTTGATGCAGCGCAGTATTACCACCCTCAACGTAATCAAGGTACTCTGATCGGACACTACCGACATCACGTTATCCACAATCCTTTTGACTTCATCGGATTGGCCGACCTGACCGCACATGTCAACTTTACCGACATTGCACAAGCAGGGACGGATGCCGGATTAGATTTGATAGGTTACCTTCCCCAATCCCATTTCTTATTGAACCTGGGCATTACCGAGCTGTTGGCGCAGACGGGGAAAACGGATTCGGCAGCCTATATCCGTGAAGCCGCCGCTGTTCAAAAACTAATCGATCAACATGAAATGGGAGAATTGTTTAAAGTCATCGCATTCGGTAAAAATATCAATATCGATTGGACAGGATTTTGTTTCGGCGACATCTGCCACAAACTCTAATCCTCATGCCGTCTTAACCATTTTCAGACGGCATAAAATTTTTAATATTTAAAAACAGTGCACTAATTTAAAATTAGAAAATACGGCTTGTCAAAAAAACAAAAAAACATATAATAGCGACTTCACAAAACGGCGAATTAGCTCAGTCGGTTAGAGCAGAGGAATCATAATCCTTGTGTCCGGGGTTCGAATCCCTGATTCGCCACCATATTTCGGGGGTATAGCTCAGTTGGTAGAGCGCTTGCATGGCATGCAAGAGGTCAGCGGTTCGATCCCGCTTACCTCCACCAAATAAAAAAGCACACACCATAAACGGTATGTGCTTTTTTATTTTGTTTTTTTATTTTGTTTTTTTTATTTCGGCTGTGTTTAAATACCTGCCCGATTCCATCCCTTTGCAAGGGAAAGCCGTATTTCCGTTTGCGCAGAAATCGACCCCATTAAATAAAATGGCATTTGTCCCGCTAATTAGGGCTGCATCAACGGAATATTAAAACACAGCCTTTTATTTTCAATCCTTGATAAACCGGCAAACAGGCTTAATTGGATGAGGTTATTGTGGCAAATGCCGTCTGAAACGGCTTTTAATCGGGTTTAAAACTTATTAAAAAACCGCCCCGTGGCGGGCGGTACAGGCTAAATAAGGGACAATAAAATCTTGAATATGCAGAGATAGGGGAGAACCCACAACCACCGCTGCCGGCGGCAGAAGAACCACATACCGAATAATGCCGTACAAAGTATCCAAACAAAAAACCCGTCTCCCATAACGAGCGTTCGGACAATCTCTTTGTCCGCCGATACCCAATAGGCGGTAAACGGCAGGCAGTACAGGTAGGCATGCCATTTGCGGTTTACTGTCAACCTGTTCGCAAGCAGTTGGATCAGTTGGATAAATTCCATGATTCTCTCCGGCATATTGCGTTTAAATGCCCATCAAAGCCATTTCGAGGCGGCTTCTCCAGTTCAAAGCCGCTGTAACGATGCAACTGCGGTAACGTTGATTAGTTAGTGCAATAAAAAGTATTTTCTTTCAAACTCTGAAACAAATCAGGGTACTGATTAATCTAACATCATCTTTCTGCCATCAGATACAAATCCGACCCGAAAATATATTCTCAAACCGGATACATGACTTTATTCCCAACTTATCCAGCCTGACAGCCACAATATAATGATGGCAATACCAAAAACAATACGGTAATAGGCAAAAGGAATATAATTTTTCTTAGAAACAAACCTCAGCAACGCTTTTACCGCTACCAAGCCTGAAACAAAGGCAGCAACAAAGCCAATCAAAATCAAACCGATATCATGTAATGTGAAAAATCGGTAATGTTTCAGAACATCATAAGCTGTTGCGGCAACCATCATCGGCACAGCCAAGAAAAACGAGAATTCTGTCGCAGTTTTCCGTTCGATGCCCCAAAGCATCCCGCCCATAATCGTACTGCCTGAACGGGATGTTCCCGGAATCAAGGCAAACACCTGTGCAATACCGATCATCAACGCATCAACCGGACGGAGTGCATCAACATCAATTTTTTTAGACACCGTATGGCTTTGACGTTTTTCTACCCACAAAATAAAAAAACCGCCCAAAACCAGCATGACTGCAACACTCAAGGGGTTAAACAGATACTCTTTGATTTGTTTGCCGAACAATAACCCCATCACGGCAGCCGGCATAAAAGCGACGGCAAGATTGAGGACAAATCGGTTGGCTTTTTTGTCTTTGCCCAAACCATGCAACACACCTGAAAAACGCTGACGGTATTCAAACACCACGGCCAAAACCGCACCAAGTTGGATAGCAATCTCAAAAACCTTATGGTTGCTGTGAAAACCGACCAAGTTACCAAACACAATCAGATGACCGGTACTGGAAATAGGCAGGAATTCGGTAAAACCTTCTACCAAACCCATCATCAGGGCTTTCAGGACAATCATAAAATCCATTGCTTGGTTTCTTTCAGGTGTATGAGGGATAAGATTATTTTTGCGTAGAACGGTTTGACAGTTTGCGTTCTACCCTGACTTTGTCAACCAATTCTTTAATGGTATCGATTCCACCATCAAAGCCATTATTAAAGATTACGCGGTATTTCCCACCGACAATAACGGTTGGTGTGCTGTCAATACCATATTGTTCCGTCAGTTTCTGCATTTTTAATGCGGCGGAGGCTGCCTCGGGAGAGTCATAAACGCGCATCAGTTTTTTACCATCAAAGCCTTTTTGAGACAAAGCCCATTTTCCGGCGGCCGTCCTGTCTTCCAAATGAACCTTCTGTTCGTAAACTGCTTTAAACACAGCAGGGTTTGCCTGATATTTCAAACCCGACAAATTGACGGCGGCCGCCATCCTGGCCAGACCGAGCATTTCAGGCTGCCAGACCACGTGCTCCGTCCTCAAATAGGCATCAGACGGCAATGCCTTGCCCAGCTTCAATAACAAGGGGTCGAAATGATGGCAATGTACGCAAAAATAGCCGAAAAATTCCAAAACTTCGATTTTTCCCGATTGTTGCTGCGGGACAGGCTTATCCAAAACAATATAGTCTTCCCCCTCCGTCAGGGCATATGCCTGCGCAGACAAGACTACCGACAACAGCAACGGCAAAAAGTGTTTAATTCTCATAGTTATTTGCCCTCAATCGAACGGATCAGGCTAGCGACCCCATGTTTTTTCAACTCGACCTGCATTTTTTTCACCGCATCGGCAGACATATTGTTACTTTGTACCCGGTAGAGCATTTTACTTCCCGCTTGGTAGCCGACCACTTTGGAAGAAATACCCAATATAGCTAACTTGGCACGCTGCTCTTCTGCGCTCTGACGATTGGCATACGCTCCCATTTGCAGGTAATTCGTTGCCTCCTCCTTAACGGAGGTTTTCAATTTTTGCACTTCTCTTGCAGCTTCGCTGCGTGCTTTCTCAATACTTCCGCTGTTAAGGATTTGCTCCGGTGTCGGCTTGGGTTCGGTTTTGCCTTTTCCTGCCTTTTTCTCTTCTTTTACCGCTTTTTTCTCTACTGTTTCGGAAGGTTTTACCGCTTGTTTTTTTGGCGTTCCCACATCTTTCTTCGATACTTCTTCCCTAACTCCTCTTACATGCTCTTCCGACTGCCCTGCTTTCTTGCGTATATTCCGCTCTTTCGGCTCTTCCTGTTCCGGCTCGTCTGTTTGTTCCGCAACCTCAGTGACTTTATCGGCAACGTCCTGTTTGTCGATGGTTTTTTCCCCATCTGTTGATTCCAATGTTTTAGCACCATCCGGTTCGGTCAACACATTATGATCGGTCGGATCCGGCTGCACGTCCTCTTTAGGCTGGTTTTTCGGCTTCAGGATTTCTGTTTCTGCCGGTTGTTTCGACAAAAACGGACTCTTAAACGCATTTTGACCCGTTTGATTTAAATAAAACAAAATACCAGCGATAATGACTGTTGCCAGTATCAGACCGAAGAAGAAACCGGACAGACCTTTTCCGGATTGAGAAAATTTGTTCATAAACATACCTTAATGTATTTCAGACGGCATTGACACCGTTTGCGTACGGGCAGATATTCTAACAATATTGCCATATTTGAGCAAAATCTGACCCGACACCCTTTCACAAAGCACGACGGAAGCCCACGGCTTTCATAACATGGCTTCTGCCGACTTCTTCGTCGCCTGCCAAATCCGCCAACGTACGCGCCACGCGCATGATACGGTGGAAGCTGCGGGCAGAGAGGGAAAGTTTTTCCAACAGGTTGCCCAAGGCTTCCTGCGCTTCTTTTTGGATGCGGGCGGACGTGTCGAGTTCACTGACACTCAAGGCGGCATTCACTTTGCCTTGCCGCGCGTATTGTTTGTCGCGGGCGGCGATCACGCGCGCCAACACGCGTGCGCTGCTTTCCCCTGCTTCCTGCTGCATCAGTTCGGCGGCGGACAGGCTGGGGACTTCGATGGTCAAATCGATGCGGTCAAGCAGCGGACCGGAAATCTTGCTGCGGTAACGCGCGACGCTTTCGGGCGTGCAACGGCAGGGTTTGATGGGATGCCCGAGATAACCGCAAGGACAAGGGTTCATGGCGGCGACAAGCTGGAATTTCGCCGGATAAACGGCTTGACGCGCCGCGCGGGAAATGTGGATTTCGCCGTTTTCCAAAGGTTCGCGCAAAACTTCTAAAACTTTGCGGTCGAACTCGGGCAATTCGTCCAAAAACAATACGCCGTGATGCGCCAATGAAATTTCGCCCGGACGCGGATCGGAACCGCCGCCGACCATGGCTGCCGAACTGGCACTGTGGTGCGGACTGCGGAAAGGACGGTGGCTGTCAAGTTGTTGTTGGTGGTTGGGCAGGAGCGAACGCAACGCCCATACTTCGACCAATTCGTCTTCGGTCAAAGGCGGCAGAATACCGGGCAGCCGTTGGGAAAGCATGGATTTGCCCGTTCCCGGCGGACCCATCATCAAAAGGCTGTGTCCTCCTGCGGCGGCGATCTCCAAAGCAAGGCGGGCGGTATGTTGACCCTTGACATCAATGAGGTCTGGCAGTTTGGCGTTTTCAGACGGCATCTGAGGAACTTGGTATTCGGTTTGCGCCAAAGGTTCGATACCGTTCAAATAGGCGGCGACTTCGCCCAAAGAGCGCGCGCCGTAAACGGTAATGCCGCGCATCACGGCGGCTTGTTCTGCGTTTTCCTGCGGCAAGACAAAAGAACGTCCCGCCTGCATGCCCTGCCACGCCATCGCCAACGCGCCACGCACGGGGCGCAACATACCGGAAAGTGCCAACTCGCCGGCAAACTCGTATTGCGCGAGCTTTTCAGGTGCGATTTGTCCGGATGCAGCGAGGATGCCCAGCGCAATCGGCAGGTCGAAACGTCCCGATTCTTTGGGCAGGTCGGCAGGGGCGAGGTTGACGGTGATTTTTTTGGCGGGGAAGTCGAAACCGCTTTGGATAATGGCGGCGCGCACGCGGTCGCGGCTTTCTTTAACTTCGGTATCGGGCAATCCGACGATATTGAAATGAGGCAGGCCGTTGGCAAGGTGGGCTTCCACTTCAACCAACGGCGCATTCATGCCGCTCAAGGCGCGGCTGTAAACCAAGGCAAGCGACATGTTTCAGACGGCCTTATTCGACAGCTTCGGTTTGTTGTTTGATTTCTGCAACAGCTTCTTCCGCAGCAGCTTCGGCGGCTTTCAAAGCAGCTTCTTCAGGCTCTTGAGCGGCTTCGAGTTTCGCCAGTCGCTCTTCCAAAGCTGCCAGTTTGGTGCGTGTTTTAATTAAAACCTGCTGCTGGATGTCGAATTCTTCTCGGGTTACCAAATCCATACGGTTGAACGCACTGCCCAACATAGCCTTAATATTTTTTTCCACATCTTTGGCAGGGCTGTTGGCGATGGTTTCGCTAATCTTCGAGCCGACTTCCTCAAAAAGCTGTTTGCCGAACATAATCTGTATCCTTCCTGAACATATTAAATTCAAACGGCTATTGTATAAGGAAAAATGCCGTCTGAAAACGGGCGGCAGGTTATCCGCGGTAAATCTGCCGCACTTCCTTTGCAGTTTCTAAATTACACTTCAAGACACCTGCCGGCAGAAAACGGATTTCATATTCAGCACCCCTTTTTGACTACAAGACACTACAAAATAACATACTGTTTTAAAAATATTTAATGCCGAGAGATGGATTTTCCTCATCTTTTTTGAACCATAAATGCTTTGCAAACAAAAAAATTTGGGTTATGCTGAGTCAAATTATTTACAATTTCATATAGTTTCATTACATATCTTGTTGTGATTGAAAATAATTTATCCGAATCTCTTTACAGATTTCCCGGATTTTCCGTTGTACTTTTATTAGAAAAACATTTCAGGCATGAGTTGCTTGCAATTTCAAAGCCTGTAATTTTGAAGTTTTAGACGAGGAATAGCACATGAATCCCATGTACATTACTTTTGCAATCTATCTGATCGCAGTCCTTTTGATCGGACTTGCCGCCTATTTTTCTACGCGCAATTTCGACGATTACATTTTGGGGGGGCGCAGCTTGGGCCCGTTCGTTACCGCAATGTCCGCCGGTGCGTCCGATATGTCGGGCTGGCTTTTGATGGGTCTGCCCGGCGCGATTTATTTGAGCGGTTTAAATGAAGCGTGGATTGCCATCGGCTTGGTGATCGGCGCATATTTCAACTGGCTTTTGGTGGCAGGCCGTCTGCGCGTACATACCGAATATGCCAACAATGCACTGACCCTGCCGGATTATTTCTTCCACCGCTTCGGCGCAGGCGGACACTTGATGAAAGTGGTTTCCGCACTAATTATCTTGTTTTTCTTCACAATTTACTGTGCTTCCGGCATTGTGGCCGGCGCAACCCTGTTCCAAAGTCTGTTTGAAGGTATGACTTACAACCAGGCAATGTGGCTGGGCGCGGGCGCGACCATCGTCTATACCTTCTTGGGCGGTTTCTTGGCGGTAAGCTGGACGGATACGCTGCAAGCATCTTTGATGATTTTCGCGCTGATTTTAACGCCGGTAATGGTCTATTTGGGCTTGGGCGGCGCGGAACAAATGTCTGCCGCGATTCAAAGCGTTGCCGCAGGCACGGGTAAAGAATACGGCAGCCTGTTTACAGGTACGACGGTTATCGGCATTATTTCCACTGCTGCATGGGGATTGGGCTACTTCGGCCAACCGCACATCCTGGCGCGCTTTATGGCGGCCGAAAGCGCAAAATCGCTGGTATCCGCACGCCGCATCGGTATGACTTGGATGGTATTGTGTTTGGCAGGCGCGGTAGCGGTCGGTTATTTCGGCATTGCGTATTTCGGTGCCAATCCCGACCAAGTCGCTTCAATGAAGGGCAACCACGAACGCATCTTCATCGCGCTTTCTACTTTGCTGTTCAACCCTTGGATTGCGGGCATCATCCTGAGCGCGATTCTTGCCGCCGTGATGTCCACACTGTCATGCCAGCTTCTGGTTTGTTCCAGCGCGATTACCGAAGACTTCTACAAAGGCTTTTTGCGTAAAAACGCGCAACAGTCGGAATTGGTATGGGTCGGCCGCCTGATGGTATTGGCGATTGCCGTGATTTCCATCCTGATTGCCTCCAATCCCGACAGCAAAGTATTGGGACTGGTGTCTTACGCGTGGGCAGGTTTCGGTGCGGCATTCGGCCCGATTGTGATTCTGTCCGTATTATGGAAACGCATTACCGCTTACGGCGCATTGTCAGGTATGGTTGCCGGCGCGCTGACTGTGGTGGCATGGGCCGAATGGGTAAAAAAACCGGCTCAAGCGGCAGGCGAAAGCGGCTTGTTGACGATGTACGAAATCGTCCCGGGCTTTATTGTTTGCTTAATCATTGCCGTGTTAGTTTCACTTGTCGGCAAAGAGCCTTCCCGAGAAATCCAAGAACGTTTTGAAAAAGCCGACGCAGACTACCGCGCCGCCCAATAAACCCCTTTCAGACGGCACGGCATCCTTCTTCGTGCCGTCTGAACCCGTTTCCGGGTCAAACACAAATAAATCGTGCCTGCATACAGGCTTTATTTATGTTTTATCCGTTTCATTTTCAAAGAAATGAAAACAATAAATCTACCGACATTTAAGACCTTGTATTTCATCTGCGGATTTATTACGATATTACCGTATTTCAGACCATACTGATGCCGTCTGAATCCCCCGAGAAAAAAACCTGGAGAATCCAAACAATGTTTCATTTTGCATTTCCGGCACAAACCGCCCTACGCCAAGCCGTTACCGATGCCTACCGCCGCGACGAAATCGAAGCCGTACAAGATATGCTGCAGCGCGCCCAGATGAGCGATGAAGAACGTCAAGCCGCCTCCGAGCTTGCCCGCCGCCTGGTTACCCAAGTCCGTGCCAGCCGCACCAAAGCCAGTGGCGTCGATGCACTGATGCACGAATTTTCACTCTCCAGCGACGAAGGCATCGCGCTGATGTGTCTGGCAGAAGCTCTTTTGCGTATTCCTGACAACGCCACCCGCGACCGTCTGATTGCCGATAAAATCTCCGAAGGCAACTGGAAGAGCCATCTGAACAACAGCCCTTCCCTCTTCGTCAACGCGGCCGCATGGGGTTTGCTGATTACTGGCAAACTGACCGCCACAAACGACAAACAGATGAGTTCCGCATTGAGCCGTCTGATCAGCAAAGGTGGTGCCCCTCTCATCCGTCAAGGCGTGAATTACGCCATGCGCCTGTTGGGCAAACAGTTCGTCACAGGACAAACCATTGAAGAAGCCCTGCAAAACGGTAAAGAGCGCGAGAAAATGGGTTACCGCTTCTCTTTCGATATGTTGGGTGAAGCCGCATACACTGAAGAAGATGCCAACCGCTACTACAATGACTACGTTCAAGCCATTCACGCCATCGGCAAAGATGCCGCAGGCCAAGGCGTTTACGAAGGCAACGGTATTTCCGTCAAACTCTCCGCCATCCACCCTCGCTACTCGCGCGCCCAACACGAACGCGTGATGAGTGAACTCTTACCCCGCCTGAAAGAATTGTTCCTTTTGGGCAAAAAATACGATATCGGTATCAACATCGACGCCGAAGAAGCCAACCGTCTCGAATTGTCTTTGGACTTGATGGAAGCTTTGGTTTCAGACCCTGACTTGGCCGGCTACAAAGGTATCGGTTTCGTTGTTCAAGCCTACCAAAAACGTTGTCCGTTCGTTATCGACTACCTGATCGACCTTGCCCGCCGCAACAACCAAAAACTGATGATCCGCCTCGTCAAAGGCGCGTATTGGGACAGCGAAATCAAATGGGCGCAAGTGGACGGACTGGACGGCTATCCGACCTACACCCGCAAAGTCCACACCGACATCTCCTACCTCGCCTGCGCGCGCAAACTGCTTTCCGCGCAAGATGCCGTGTTCCCGCAATTCGCCACCCACAACGCCTACACCTTGGGCGCAATCTACCAAATGGGCAAAGGCAAAGACTTTGAACACCAATGTCTGCACGGCATGGGCGAAACCCTGTACGACCAAGTGGTCGGCCCGCAAAACTTAGGCCGCCGCGTGCGCGTGTACGCCCCGGTCGGTACGCACGAAACCCTGCTTGCCTACTTGGTGCGCCGCCTGTTGGAAAACGGTGCGAACTCTTCTTTCGTCAACCAAATCGTCGATGAAAACATCAGCATCGATACGCTGATCCGAAGCCCGTTCGACACCATCGCCGAACAAGGCATCCATCTGCATAACGCCCTGCCGCTGCCGCGTGATTTGTACGGAAAAGGCCGTCTGAATTCCCAAGGTGTCGATTTCAGCAACGAAACCGTGTTGCAACAGCTTCAAGAAAAACTCAACCGCGCCGCCGCGCAAGACTTCCACGCCGCGTCCATTGTCAATGGCAAAGCCCGCGATGTCGGCGAAGCGCAACCGATTAAAAATCCTGCCGACCACGACGACATCGTCGGCACAGTCAGCTTTGCCGATGCCGCGCTTGCCCAAGAAGCGATTGGCGCAGCCGTTGCCGCGTTCCCCGAATGGAGTGCAACACCTGCCGCCGAACGCGCCGCCTGCTTGCGCCGTTTTGCCGACCTGTTGGAACAACACACACCTGCATTGATGATGTTGGCCGTCCGAGAAGCCGGTAAAACCTTGAATAACGCCGTTGCCGAAGTACGCGAAGCCGTCGATTTCTGCCGCTACTACGCAGGCGAAGCCGAAAACACCCTGCCCAAAGACGCCAAAGCCGTCGGCGCGATTGTCGCCATCAGCCCGTGGAACTTCCCGCTCGCCATCTTTACCGGCGAAGTCGTTTCCGCATTGGCAGCCGGCAACACTGTCATCGCCAAACCTGCCGAACAAACCAGCCTGATTGCCGGTTACGCCGTTTCCCTGATGCACGAAGCGGGCATTCCGACTTCAGCCTTGCAGCTTGTCCTCGGCGCAGGCGATGTCGGCGCGGCGCTGACAGGCGATCCACGCATCGGCGGCGTGATTTTCACCGGCTCGACCGAAGTGGCGCAACTGATTAACAAAGCCCTTGCCAAACGCGACGACAGCCCCGTATTGATTGCCGAAACAGGCGGTCAAAACGCCATGATTGTCGATTCCACCGCACTGCCGGAACAAGTTTGCTTGGACGTGCTCAACTCCGCCTTTGACAGCGCAGGACAACGCTGCTCCGCCCTGCGCATCCTTTGCGTTCAAGAAGATGTTGCCGACAAGATGCTCGCCATCATCAAAGGCGCGATGGACGAATTGGTCGTCGGCAAACCCGTTCAGCTCACTACCGACGTAGGTCCCGTCATCGATGCCGAAGCGCAGCAAAATCTGCAATCGCACATCAACAAAATGAAAGGCGTTGCCAAGTCTTACCACGAAGTCAAAGCCGCTTCCGACGTTGATTCTGCGAAATCTACCTTCGTACTGCCGATTTTGTTCGAGCTCAACAACTTGAACGAACTCACCCGCGAAGTCTTCGGCCCGGTGTTGCACGTTGTCCGCTACCAAGCCGACGAGCTTGACCAAATCATCGACCAAATCAACAGCAAAGGCTACGCGCTCACCAGCGGCGTACACAGCCGCATCGAAGGCACGGTCAAACGCATCCGCGAACGCATCGAAGCAGGTAACGTTTACGTCAACCGCAACATCGTCGGCGCGGTCGTCGGCGTACAACCGTTCGGCGGACACGGCATGTCCGGTACCGGTCCGAAAGCAGGCGGCTCTTTCTACCTGCAAAAACTAACCCGCATCCCCGAATGGGTTGCCCCGCCGCTGAGCCGCATCGGACAAGCAGACGAAGCCGCGCTCAAACGCCTCGAAGCCCTGATTCACAAGCTGCCGTTTAATGCGGAAGAGAAAAAATCAGCGGCATCGGCATTGGGACACGCCCGTATCCGCACCCTGCGCCAAGCAGAATCCGTCTTAGTCGGTCCGACCGGCGAACGCAACGCCCTGAGCTGGCGCGCGCCCAAACGCGTCTGGGTACACGGCGGCAGCCTCCTGCAAGCCTTCTGCGCCCTGACCGAACTTGCCGCCGCAGGCATCCAAACCGTCGTCGAAACCGACAGCCCGCTTGCCGCCTACACCGCCGACCTCGAAGGCCTGCTGCAAGTCAGCAGCAAGCCTGAAAACACGGGTGTTAACCACGTTGCCGCCCTAAGCCCGCTAGACAGCAGCCGCAAGCAAGAGCTGGCAAACCGCGACGGTGCACTCATCCGCATCCTTCCGTCCGAACAAGGCTTGGATATCCTGCAAGTGTTTGAAGAAATCTCTTGCAGCGTCAACACCACAGCCGCCGGCGGCAACGCCAGCCTGATGGCTGTTGCCGACTGATTTTGCCGATCGGAAATGCCGTCTGAAAACCTTTCAGACGGCATTTTTGATGCACTTACCGTTTACAGGCGCAGGGCGGGCGTAAGAAAATACCTGAACCGTCATTCCCGATAACACCGTCATCTTGAAACCCGTCATTCCCGCGCAGGCGGGAATCTAGGTCTGTCGGTGCAGGAACTTATCGGATAAAACGGTTTCTTGAGATTTTGCGTCCTGGATTCCCACTTTCGTGGGAATGACGCGGAAAAGTTGCTGTGATTTCGGATAAATTTTCGCAACGCTTAATTTCCGTTTTACCCGATAAATGCCCGCAACCTCAAATCCCGTCATTCCCCAAAAACAAAAAAATCAAAAACAGAAATCCCGTCATTCCCGCGCAGGCGGGAATCTAGGTCTGTCGGTGCAGGAACTTATCGGATAAAACGGTTTCTTGAGATTTTGCGTCCTGGATTCCCACTTTCGTGGGAATGACGGGATGTAGGTTTCCTTAATCCTGTATCCTAGATTCCCGCCTGCGCGGGAATGACGGCATCGGTTTGACGGCGGTTCATTTGCCCCTCCCGGAAAACGCAAAAAATGCCGTCTGAAAGCACTGCAGGGTGGGCTTCAGCCCACCGATTCCATCAATCCCACATTTCCACCGTTTTCATCGAATACACCGAATCCGCCCCTTTTCACAATCCAGTCCTACGCAACTGAACCGTCATTCCCGCGCAGGAGGGAATCCAGACCATTGGACAGCGGCAATATTCAAAGGTTATAAAAGACCCGTCATTTCCGCGCAAGCGGGAATCCGGTCTGTTCGGTTTCAGTTGTTTTTGGGTTTCGGGTAATTTCCAAATCGTCATTCCCGCGCAGGCGGGAATCCAGACCTGTTGGCACGGAAACTTATCGGGTAAAACTGAAGGTTTCTCCAGTCCTGAGCCCTAGATTCCCACTTTCGTGGGAATGACGGGATGTAGGTTTCCTTAATCCTGCATCCTAGATTCCCGCCTGCGCGGGAATGACGGCATCGGTTTGACGGCGTTTCATTTGCCACTCCCGAAAAACGCAAAAAATGCCGTCTGAAAGCACCGCAGGGTGGGCTTCAGCCCACCGATTCCATCAATCCCATATTTCCACCGTTTTCATCGAATACACCGAATCCGCCTCTTTTTACAATCCGGCTCTACGCAACTGAACCGTCATTCCCGGGCAGGCGGGAATCCAGACCATTGGACAGCGGCAATATTCAAAGGTTATAAAAGACCCGTCATTTCCGCGCAAGCGGGAATCCGGTCTGTTCGGTTTCAGTTGTTTTTGGGTTTCGGGTAATTTCCAAATCGTCATTCCCGCGCAGGCGGGAATCCAGACCTGTCGGCACGGAAACTTATCGGGTAAAACTGAAGGTTTCTCCAGTCCTGAGTCCTAGATTCCCACTTTCGTGGGAATGACGGGATGTAGGTTTCCTTAATCCTGCATCCTAGATTCTCGCCTGCGCGGGAATGACGGCGCATAAGTTTCTGTGTTAATTTGAGTTTATGGGAACGGTGTAGAATTGGTGGAATCGTTGGAATTGGTGGGCTGAAGCCCACCCTATAACTCACCTTTTACGAATCCTCCTACACCCTATACAACACCTTGAAAATCCACCTTGTCGGGAATACCCGAACCGTCAGAAATACCCGAACCGTCATTCCCGCGCAGGCGGGAATCTAGACCTGTCGGTGCGGAAACTTATCGGGTAAAACTGAAGGTTTCTTCAATCCTGAGTCCTAGATTCCCACTTTCGTGGGAATGACGGGATGTAGGTTTCCTTAATCCTGCATCCTAGATTCCCGCCTGCGCGGGAATGACGGCGCATAAGTTTCTGTGTTGATTTGAGTTTATGGGAACGGTGTAGGATTGGTGGAATCGTTGGAGTCGGTGGGTTGAAGCCCATCCTACGGTTCGATGTGCGGACAAATCTAGATTCCCGCCTGCGCGGGAATGACGCGTTTCATTTGCCCCTTCCGGAAAACGCAAAAAATGCCGTCTGAAGGGCTTTCAGACGGCATTTGCGGGGGAATCGGCTTAGAAGAAGAGTTCGCGCCAGCTGATGCGTTTCATCTTACAGATTGGACCGACAACGTCCAAGTCGGACATATCGTTCATCAGCAGCGTGTGCACGCCTTTGCTGAAGAAGCAGCGGTTGCCGGGTTTTGGGGGTTTGTCAGTATCATCGCCGCTGCCGCCCGTGTCGCCGTCTGCCGTTCTTGGGTGATCGCTTGTCTTTTGGCTGTCCAGATAGCTCGCGGTCAGCAGTTTCGGATAAACATATCCGCTCGGGCAGATAATTTTATGGTCTCCGTTCTTCAGGTTCAAGGAAATATCGTCTTTTTTCATACAGCCCACGGGGATATCGTTGCCTTCTGCGTCTTTTTTCTCGCCGACTTTTTTGGCGACACGGTCATCCGGCACGACGGGGCGCGCGCTTTCCTTCGTCAGCTCGCCGCCGTTGGCGGTATCGATGCCCAAAAATGCGGTTTCCGCACCACAGCCGTTGGCATTGTAGTTGTGGATGGTTACAAAGGCGGTACGCAATACCACGGTCGGTTTGATGGTAACGCGCTGTCCGGGTAGCAAATCTACTGCCCAGCCCTTGTGCTCACCTATTTCCTTATTATTCAAGAACAGTATTTTCCCATCTTTTGTCGGCACTTGTGTCAGTTCTTGTTTGAGTAGTTCATTTTCCATTACTTCTTGTGCAAAGACCAAGCTATCCTTCTTATCATCAAAGATACCGTAAACAGATTGGATGTCTTGGCTTGCCACATCATCCTCAGTCAAATCGCTGCCCGTGCCGAAGATGACGACGCGTTTGTCTGCCAGTTGGGAAATAGCGGGCGCGGAAGTAATCGGTTTTGTGCCTTGGAAAATAGTGCGTACAGACCATCTGGTCGGGTCGTTGTCGCCTAGATCAAAGCGGTACATTTTGCCGCCGCGGTCGCCAGCATAGACGATATCGACCTTGCCGTCAGAATTTGTATCGACAAGCGTGGGGGATGAAAGCCCGCCCTTGCCGCCGGGTACATCGATTTTTTTAATCAGCGTACCGCTGCTTTCCAAATCATACACATACAGCGCGGTTTGATTTTCCTGGCTGTTAATATCTTTGGCGGCATAACCGGAAGCAAGGAAGGCGGCGTATTTGCCGTTTTGGGTTTTGCCGATTTGCGGCGTGCCGACGGTGTAGCCCAAGCCGTTGCCTGTTATGTCAAACAGGGAAACGCCGGTCGGGCTGCCGCTTTCGGCTTTGGTCAAATCCAAGGCATACGCACCTTTGCCGCCCTGACCCATCGCGCCGAACATAAACACGCGGTCTTTGACTTTGCGCAAGACAAAGCCGCCGTCCACGCCGTACAGGCCGCCCGTGTAGTTTTCGTTGGCAAAGTTGTGCAGGTCTTTTGCCAAATCGGAATCTTGGTTATCCAAGTTTTTGCGCGGCATCGTGCCGGGGATGTAGCTGAGCTTCAGATTGTAGCTACCGTCATTGTTGCGTTTGAAAATATGCACCATCCCGTCGTTCGCTGCGGTTGCCAGATAGTTGCCGACCGCCGTTACAGGACTGTTGACGATGTCGCCCAAATTGCGCTTGTTGTTGTCGCGAATGCGGTATTGCTGGCCATACAGTTTTCCGCGTGTTTGAGCGTCTATCTCATTGTTAAATGTTTCGAACGGATTATCGTTCGTATCGCGCCGGTCGGTCCAGCGCAGCAATACGGTTTTCCATTCGTCTTGATTGTCTCCCAAGGTGCTGAGATTAAATGCGTTGTTCGAGCCGCCGGCAATATTATCGCTGTCACTCAAGGATACGCCGTTTGCCAAGCGGATTGCCGTCTTGCGTCCGGTAAAGACGGGTTCGGTAAAACTTTTGCTTTCCAGATAATCCGTCCCTAGGTTTTCTCCTTTCTTGTCTTTATTCAAGGTGTAGAAGAGGATGCGGCTGCTTGCCGACTTGGGATCGGTAACGACCGCTGCCGCCTTGTTCGGGAAACCCGCGCCCAAAGGGGCGGGGGCGACAATGGCGTATTGGCTGCCGTCCGGTCCGGCGGAAGTATATTGTGCCCGAGTGCAGCCACCCGCGCCTATGCCCGGGAGCTGGAGTTTTACGTCGATATGGCCGGTGTCTTCTATCCGCCATACGGTCATTGTCCGACCTTTATTCCCTGTATCACCCTCTGAAGTCATAGCGATTTTAGATGTAGTAATTTCGCCCAGTTTGATTTCTTGGGCGGTAATGGTATCGCCGCCGGGATCGGAGAGCTTATGCAGCTTGGCGCGAAGCTGGAATGCCTTGCCATATTGTTGGCCGGGGTTGTTTATTCGTATAGGCAGATCAGCTATTTTTGATTTTGTTCCGTCTACACTCGGTTTTTCCCATTTTCCCGAACCTGCAGCAATATTGCCGCTGTCGTCGTATGACGGGGCTGCAATTTCAAAGGAAATGCCCAGCCACGGTGCGCTTTCAGTTTGTATATCGGCACGCCGTCGGCACGCATCTGCCCCGTAGCCTCGATGGTGGCACTGTCTTTTTCGAAAAAGAATTCGAAAGGCAAGACCGGACATTGCCTACTGCCGCCTGTTAACCCTTTGGCCCAACAGGATGTATCGGTAAAGTCGTAACCTGTTTTGCCCCTCATCTCCGGTTTGTAGGTTGTCAGCCATTGGTCGGTGCTTTGTCCACTATGATTATTGGAATTGAGACCAGAGACTTTGCCCCACAGCGGAGCCGATCCGCCGCCGAAGTTGAACGTGGTTGCTGTCGGAAAGCCCGCCGTCAGCGTATCGTTGTTGGTATATGTAAAATCATAAACCAGTGCGGTAAGAATAGGACATCCTACTCTGGGGTCCCACGGTACATTTAACTCCCTACACAGATTTTTAGGGCCGAATTTACTGCCCGGCGTACTAATATGTTTATGACCTTTACGTACACCAGGCTGACCGAAAATCTGCTTGCCTTTCACAACGCCCGTATCGCTGACGGTATAGTGAAAATTGACAACCTCATCTGCTGCGGCATATTGGGAAGATAATACTAGGATTATGGTTGTATAAATTGCGGCACGACTGAGCAAGCGTCGTTTGGGTAATTTTTTCATATTATTGTCCTTCCGTATATTGTCTCTAATTATCGGCGAACTGAATTTGGTTTGAGGCATGATTTGGGTTGTATTGGAAAGTTGGATTATTCAATAGAACATCTTTGATAGAATTATATCATAGGCGGTTTTCCTTTGTGTTTGCACAATGTTACGAACTGTAAAGAGCTGAAAATATTGATTTATATTGGTTTGTGTGCAGGGTATACATGATAGAATGAATAGGTTTTAAAAATAACAGCCGAAAATCGAAATAGGTTTGATTTATGAAGCGAAGACACATTACGAAAAACAGACGTCGCCTCACCGCCGCCAAGCCTCTGGCGGCCGGTGTATTTGCCGCATTGACGGCTTCTCAATCTGCGCAGGCAATCCCTTTCAGGGATTTGCCTGCCTATTTGCAAAATACTTCTACAGTTTCCGGTACGGGCAAGGTCAGACCCAACGTCGTCTTCCTTGTGGACGATTCTAACTTTATGAACAACGGTGCGGGCAGAACCGTTATCCAGCATACTTTTTCAGACGGCAAAATCCTGATTAAGGTTAGGGATAAAAATAACAACAATGCCGAGGTAATGAGGACGCTGAATCCGAAAAACCTGATGCTGGACGGCGGCTGTCCGCAGATTACCCTGGCAGACGGTAGGATTACGGAAGACCCTCGGTATATCGACCCTTCCAACGGCTGGTGTACCAAGCCCCTGCCGCCGGTTTCGCTGCAGAGCATCGATCCCGTTGCTTATCAGGAGTTTAAAGAGCTTCAAATCGGGGATGGAAACGGCGGTTTGAAATTGACCGAGCGTCTGGTCAAGGTTAAAGATGCGCTTAAGGCAGTTGTCGGAAAATACGGCGCAAATGCCAACTGGGGGCTGCAGACCCTGCACAATAACGGCGGTTCGGATACCGACGGGGTGAACGCCGCGCCTTTGGATATGCAAAGCCGTATCGACAGGATTAAGGCGCAATATCCGATGGTGCCGCTGACACGGCGTTATTATGAAACTGTGCGCGACCGATTGCTGCCGGCGGTCAAATACCGCTGTCAGAAATCGTATGTCGTGGTTTTGACATCGTCTAAGTCGGATACGAGTTGCCATTACACCAACTATGTGTTCGGTTCGAGCGGTTATAGCGATTTTGCGGGTAATTTGGGGTCTTATCCTAAAAATATTCCTGCCACCCATCCGCAGCATTGGAAGGACTGCCTGGTCAACGAGCGGAAATATCAAAAACGTTATCCGAATATGATGACTTGTCCTTGGGAGGCGTATTGGGATGAGACGGCAGCGAAGAAACAGCTGAAGGGTGCATTCCCCGGGAATTATTGCGAAGCCCCCATCGGTCCGAAGCTGCCTAAAGCTCCGCCTGCAACTTGGCAGGATGCAAGGAAAGAATATGAAGCCAAGTACGGCAAATGTGAAAAAATCAACCAGCGGCCGGGTCCCGGTTACGGGCAGAAGTATCAGGATTCGGACGATTGTGAGGCGAGATTCAGGTACAACGGCGATGTCCAACTGCACGGCATGAGGGTTGCAAATTATAAACTTGCACTGGGCGAATATAAAAAATCCAAAGGGTTTGGTGCAAACGAAGAAAGCCGGAGGGTTCACGAGGAACTGTGTCCGAGCGGCAAGCCTAATAAGAACGGCAGCCAGAACAGTGAGCTGCATGAATTTTTCGATAAGGAAAAAGACCATCTGAGGTCTTTGTTCGGCAATCTGAAATATACTCAGACAAACGGATTGACCGCCAGCGAGTACGGCCAAATGGCTGCTGAGATATTGGATACTATCGGTTTGGCGGAATTTGCCCCTCAGTTTCGTTCGACTTACCGAAGCTTGAACGGCCCGCGTTATTGTGAAACCGAAAACGGTACGTTGAGGTGTAAGGTACGCATTACCGGCAGACTTCCTGCTTCGATTTCGTTCAATGCAAACGGGAAAAACGACGAGCAAACCCAATTTGAGGGAATGAGGTTTCCTGCTGTATTGAAACAGTCTGATTCGTGGCGGAATAATTATTACAATTATGACTGGGTATCGGATTATTATTATTTCAATCCGGGAAAACCCAGTGTGGGCAAATCGGAGAAGGAAAAATTTTCTAATTATTTCGGAGAGTATTTCAGCGAGCATGGCTTTGATCAAAACCAGGCTAATGCAAACGGAACAACAAGACCCGGTATGAAGCATCTACCCGGTGCGGGGCAGTGTACTGCGGGTTCGGTCGATACCGTCCTTGATGGCGATAACGGTATGGGTATGTTCAGCCGTGCCTTGGCGGAAAAAGACATCAAATCCGCTTCAGACGGCAGGGATGCGGCAGGTGTAAGCTGGGATAGCGATGCTTCTTCCGATCCTGCCGGTGTGGATTTCGGCAAGCAGACCGTCCAAACCTATACGGTCAACTTCAATGCGGACGAAGGTACGGTACGCAAGGAATATCTGCGCAACGGCGCGAGCCGCGACAATATGTATTATCCGGTTATGGACTATAAAAACCTGACCAAGATATTGGATGAGATTCTCGGCAAAATTCAGTCGGATACGAAAAATACGACGGGCGGGTCTTTTTCTGCGACAGCCCCTGCCGCAACCGGCAACAGTATCCCCGATTTGGCGGCCGCCGTATTCCTGAATCCGACAACGTGGAGCAGCCGTTTACGCTTCTACCGTTTGGATGCTTCGGGCTATCCTGATAAGACGCGTTATGCCGAACCTTCGTTTGACAACCGTAAAACGCTGATCAAACTGGGAAGCAATGTGTATTTTACGGATAAGATGGACGGTGTTTCCGGTATCGGCAACCATACTTTCGGCATCCCTGCAAAATCGGGTAATGCCGCCGAATGGAAAGAGCTGCTGCTGCCGTGGACAGACAGAAGCGGCAACGACAAGGCTTTGGAAACCTTGTCTCAAACCAAGGTTGGCGGTGCAGACAAATACAGCCAAAAATACCGCGTGCGTCCGGATGCGGAACGTCATTTGGGCGATATACTCGACAGTCAGGTCGTTGCCGTCGGGAATACGGATGCCGGTAACCACCGTGAGTTTATGGTAACGGCGGCAAACGACGGTATGGTGCATATTTTCAAACGAGGCAGCAACGCGCCTTATGACTTGAAGCTGAGCTATATTCCGGCAAATATGCCGCGCGAGGATGGGACGGGTAATGACTCAAATTTGGCCAAAACCCTGAAAGATTTTGCACACAGCGGCTACGGCAACCATCCGGCGCATACTTACGGCGTAAACGGCGGCTTTGTCGTGCGTCAGGCGGATGTGGCCGGACAAAAACGTGTGTTTATGTTTGGTGCGATGGGTCAGGGCGGACGCGGTGCGTATGCTTTGGATATCGGCGCGGTCAACGGCAGCCAAAATTCTTGGAATGTTACTGTCCCTTTGTTTGATGCTGTCGACAAAGATATGGGTTATACCGTCGGTACGCCGCAAATGGGGCGGACATACAACAATATGTCAGGTTATTCGGGTTTTCTTGCAGGAGGCTACCGTACCGATACCGTACAAAGCGATGCCAATAAAACGGCTTTGTATGTTTACGATATGTTCGGTAAAAAGCTGATCCGCAGAATCGATGTTCCGGCCGGTATGGGCGGTTTGTCCTCGCCAACCCTGGTGGATACTGATTTCGACGGAGTTGTCGATGTGGTTTATGCAGGCGACAGGGGCGGTAATATGTACCGTTTCAATGTTGTCAACCCTGATCCGTCAAAATGGAATTACAGTATTGTTTATCGCGGCAATCCGAGTCAGCCGATTACGGCGGCTCCTGCTGTTTCGCGCCGCGAATCCAACAAATATGTCGTTATTTTTGGTACGGGCAGCGATTTGACTGCCGCAGATACCGTGAACCAGGCTACTCAATCGGTATATGGTATTTTTGACGATGTGTCGTGGGACTCAAAAACCGGCGGGCCTAAAACGGCTCCGAGCGCGCGCGGCAATGATTTGGTCAAGCAGAATATGAGCAAAGACAACGGTTTGATTTTCCTGTCGAATAATGAAATCGACGAGAAAACCAAAAAAGGTTGGAAAATCGATTTGGCACCCGGCGAACGTGTTACCCTCAAGCCGAACATGATTTTGCGTACGGCAGTCGTTACCATCCGCAACTACACCAAAAAAACCGTGATGACGGGGGCAAGCTCCACAGGCGACCTCTGTATTCCGGATACGCAAAACAGCAATACTTCAACCGAAACGACGATTCTTGCCGTTAATGCCGAGGATGGCGGCGGTTTGACTCCTAGAAAAACCCGCCTGATTCCGCCTTCAATCAACAACGGAGGAAATAACGGGGGAAACAACGGGGGAAACAACGGAGGAAATAACGGAGGAAATAACGGAGGAAATAACGGAGGAAATAACGGAGGAAATAACGGAGGAAATAACGGAGGAAATAACGGAGGAAACAATACTGCCAATTGTAAGAACATCAATGGCAAAATCATGTGTCCGAACGGTTATACCTTCCCGGGCCCGCTTGTTCCGACTTATCTTGACGGGAAAAAAATCGGCGATCCCCCGACTTCTCCCGACGGTGATGCTGGCGGCAGCGGCAATGACGACGGTCCGCCAGATACTGTGCCGAACAACAAATGTTTTACCTCTAAAGGAAAGCGCACGTTGCTGATGAACAATATGAGCAACCTTGACGTGGTCGGCCCGCTTTGCGGAATGAAACGTATCAGTTGGCGCGAGATATTCTTCTGATGCCGTTGTCGGATAAAATGCCGTCTGAAGCCCAATCGGTTTCAGACGGCATTTCTTATGGAATCAATATACTATTTGCGCGGAAATGATGCAGCTCGTGTGCTGCTTGTTGCGATTTGGCGTCAAAATATAGTGGATTAACAAAAACCGGTACGGCGTTGCTTCGCCTTAGCTCAAAGAGAACGATTCTCTAAGGTGCTGAAGCACCAAGTGAATCGGTTCCGTACTATTTGTACTGTCTTCGGCTTCGTCGCCTTGTCCTGATTTTTGTTAATCCACTATAAAAAGCCGGCTTTAAAAGAAAAAAGGCAGTCCTTCGGGGCTGCCTTTTCGGTTGGTATCACTCGACTACGATTTTGGGGAACCGGCTGCTGAAATCTTTGCCTTTGTCGGCAATGCTCAGAGCGATTTGGAATGCTGCATCGGTGTAGATTCGGGCGATGGCGGGGTGTTCGTCGAACAGTTGTGCCGCCACCCCTCCGTCCATCGCTTCGCGTACGGGCAGGCTTAAGGGAAGCTGTCCGAGTAGAGGGACATTGAGGCGTGCGGCCAAATCTTTGCCGCCGTCCGTGCCGAACAGTGCTTCGCTGTGCCCGCAGTTGGAGCAGATATGGACGGACATATTTTCCAATACGCCTAAAATGGGAATGTTGACTTTGCGGAACATATCCACAGCCTTGCGCGCGTCTATCAGCGCGATGTCCTGCGGCGTGGTTACGATGACGGAACCGGTTACGGGGATGCGCTGGGACAGCGTGAGTTGGATGTCGCCCGTACCCGGGGGCAGGTCGATGAAAAGATAGTCCACTTCGTCCCACTCGCTTTGGAACATCAGCTGCTGCAATGCCTGACTGACCATCGGGCCGCGCCAAACAACGGCTTGGTCGGTGTCAACCAGAAAGCCGATGGACATGACCTGTATGCCGTCTGGAGATTCGACAGGAATCAGTTTTTGGTTTTTCTGGTCGGGTTTGCGGTCGTCCACACCCAACATGGTCGGTTGGCTCGGGCCGTAAAGGTCGGCATCGAGCACGCCGACGCGTGCGCCCATGCGCGCCATCGCGGTGGCAAGGTTGGCGGTGGTGGTTGATTTGCCCACGCCGCCTTTTCCCGATGCGACGGCAATGATGTTTTTCACACCTTTGATAGTGGTAACGCCGGGCTGGACTTTGTGTGTGCCGATTTCCGTGTCCATGGACAGATGGATGTGTGTGTCGCCTGTCAGCGGCATCAGGATTTCCTGTATGCGGTCGGCTGTTTCTGAGGCAATGTGCGCGACAGGGAAACCGAAATGCAGGGCGATATGGATGCCGTCTGAATGCTGTTCGACCGATCGGACGGCCTTTTCGCTGCCGAGTGTGCGTGCTGTATTCGGAATACTGACAGTTTCAAGGAGGGTGCGGATATTTTGTATATTCATGATGTGTGCCTCTGTTCGCAAGTTGGGTGAGAGGAAGATAGACGGAAAGTGTACATGATTTTGGGCAGTTTGCTTTTTTCTTGTGCGAACTTTTACACGGCATGGGTCGGATTGTGAAAATCCGTTGCCAAAATATCTCGTGCAAACAGCAGTCTGCAATTAAGTCTGTAAAAATTGCTTGACGGTGGGGAAAGGAGTTGTATAATGCACGGCTTATCGGGTCGTTAGCTCAGTCGGTAGAGCAGCGGACTTTTAATCCGTTGGTCGAGCGTTCGAATCGCTCACGACCCACCAGATAGCCGAAAGCCAAGTTTTAAGACTTGGCTTTTTGTTTGCCTGTCAATCGCCGACAACAGCGTTTTCGTACTGTTTGGAAGGTTGTATGAAGAAAAAACTGCTTTCGGGCATAAAATTTGCCGTTCAGACGGCATTGGTGTTTTTATTGGTGTCGCTGTTTTTGGATTGGGTACGCAAGCCCGACGAACCTGCCGGGGCGGCAGGGCGGCCTTTGACCCTGCTGTCGGGGCAGCGGCTAACTTTGGGACAGTTTAGCCGGGATAAGGCGGTGCTGGTGTATTTTTGGGGGAGCTGGTGCGGGGTGTGCCGTTATCAGTCTCCGATAATCGATGATTTGGCGGCCGACGGTGTGTCGGTCGTCGGGGTGGCGATACGTTCGGGCAGTTCGGACGAAGTTTCTGCGTATATGAAAAAACGCGGATTGGGTTTTCCGAGCGTTAATGATGAGGACGGCGGTTTGGCAAGATCTTGGCAGATTAAGGCAACGCCGACTGTCATTTTGGTCAAAAATGGGAAAATAGTTCACTATACGACGGGAATCAGCAGTTATTGGGGCTTGCGCGCAAGAATTTTTCAGGCGGATGTTTTCGGTTAATCTTTGTTTTTGTTAAACTTTATGCTATGTGGAGAATCAAACGGCATATACCTTGCTCGTCGGATGCGGCGGCTTTTGTTTTTTTTTGGAAGAAAGTTCTTTCGACAGTAAATGTAATACTTTGTTGAGATTGTAGGGAAAATAGACTAAGATATAACTATTAAAATATTTTTAGATAGGATTATCGGAATTAAAGCCTTTTGTACCCAAATGCCTGATACAGCTTATAGAGTATTGTTGCTATATGTTCGTTTTGTTATATAACGGTTGTCCCGGAATGATACCTGCAAGCTTTACAGACGGTTTGAAAATTTGATTTTCGATAACTTGGAGACTTGAACAATGCCTACCCAATCAAAACATGCGTCTATCAATATCGGTCTGATACAGGCAAGGGAAGCCTTGATGACCCAATTCAGGCCTATTCTGAACCAGGCAAATATCACCGATCAGCAATGGCGGATTATCCGTCTTTTGGCGGAAAACGGCACGCTGGACTTTCAAGATTTGGCGAATCAGGCGTGCATCCTGCGCCCCAGCCTGACCGGTATCCTGACCCGTCTTGAAAAAGCGGGTTTGGTTGTCCGCCTGAAACCTTCCAACGACCAACGCCGTGTTTTTCTGAAGCTGACTGCCGAGGGCGAGAAGCTGTATGAGGAAATCGGCGAAGAAGTAGACGAACGCTACGATGCTATCGAAGAAGTGTTGTCTCGCGAGAAAATGATGCTGCTTAAGGATTTGCTGGCGGAACTTGCACAAATCGAGGATTTGTTGAATTCGTAAAACGCGCAACGTGCGGAAACGTCCGACAGTCGGTCTTGTTTACGAATCAGAGCTGCTGCACATGAGGGAGACCTTATGTGCAGCAGTCTTGCATATGGAAACAGATAAAGGGGTAATATGACGGATTTGCAGAAAGAATTTCAAACCTCATTCCGTGATGCGATGGCATCTTGCGCGGCAGGTGTTCATGTCATTACGACAGAGGGATCGGCAGGACGTTACGGCATCACGATGACTGCGGTTACACCGGTTACGGACGAGCCTCCAACCGTGATGCTGTGTATCAACCGTAAAGCCCGTATCATTCCGATACTGTCGGAAAACGGCAGCCTGTGCATCAATACGTTGGCAGACGAACATCAGGATGTGGCCGAACATTTTGCCGGATTGACCAATCTTTCACCCGAAGAACGTTTTGCCTATCATATTTGGCATTACGGTAAAACCGGACAACCTGAAATAGAAGGAGCGTTGGCGCACCTGCACGGGCATATTGTCGGCCAACATGAAATTGGCACACATTTTGTGTTTTACGTCATGCTCGACGAAATCAAAAACTGCGTGGGCAAACGTCCCGCGCTGCTGTATTTCAGACGGCAGTTTAGGTCTTTAGACTGATATTCGGACAGATAAGAGCATTTCTTTGAGAGAATATTTAACATGAAAAATGGAAACAGGGGGAAAACGAAAAAATGAAGCACGCGCACATTGACTTTATTGGGGGAAAATGGAATCTATTAAAGCAAATGTATGGAGCAGATATACTTGAAAAAGGAAATTTTTACGTAGATGATATCTTTTTTACCAAATGGATAATTTCCGAAAATAATCTAAAAGGGTACTGTATCAATATGATTATTTATCTTCATACTCCACCAACCATTTATCCAAAAAAATGGGAAGATGCTCAAGGAGTAAAAATATGGCTTTCATTTGATGGCCAATTTGGCAATGGATTATTTAAATTAAGCAATAGAAAATTAATTAAGGAAATACGTCATAAATATGTGAGATTTTCTTTTTTAAATGAATTTATTAAAGACCACAGAAGAATCTTAATTCATCTACAGAAAGATAACTCATCAATATTTGCCACATCGATACATGTTTTAGGCATTTCCAAACTAATTTAAAAATCTTAACCTGTTATATGAAAGCGATGATACTGGCGGCAGGACGCGGCGAGCGTATGCGCCCTTTGACCGATACCACTCCGAAGCCGCTGCTTGATGTGGCGGGTAAGCCTCTAATCGGTTGGCACTTATGCCGTCTGAAGCAGGCGGGGTTTACCGAAATCGTTATCAACCACGCTTGGCTGGGTCGGCAGATAGAAGATGCTTTGGGCGACGGCTCGGCTTATGGTGTGAACATCGCCTATTCGCCCGAACCTGAAGGCGGCTTGGAAACCGCAGGCGGTATCGCGCAGGCATTGCCGCTGTTGGGTGGGCAGCCGTTTTTGGTGGTCAACGGCGACGTGCTGACCGATATTGATTTTGCAGCGGCGCACCGGAAGGCATCGCCCCTGCCCGAGCATATTTCCGCACATTTGTGGCTGGTGGAAAATCCCCCGCACCATCCCGACGGTGATTTTTTGTTGCTGCCCGACGGCAGCGTGCGTCCGGAAGTATCCGGCGGCAACGGATTGACATTCAGCGGCGTGGGTATTTACCGTCCTGAAATGTTTGACGGAATCGAAGCGGGCAGTGTGGCGAAACTCGCGCCCGTATTGCGTGGCGAAATGCGGCAAAACCGCGTGAGCGGTCAGAAGTATACGGGCTTGTGGCTGGATGTCGGTACGGTAGACCGTCTGAAAGAGGCTCAAGCCGTTGCAGGGGCTTGGAAGTAAAACGGAACGGGATGCGGATTTGCATCCCGTTTTCTTATTGCAGCCGTCTTAACTGATGCATTGCATCTTTAAAGGTTTTCGGAACAGGTTGCGCGGAGGTATGTGTTGAGCATCAAAACCGGTTCAAGATAAGGCGGATTTGCTTCATGTTTGGTTATGCAGAATAAACAATGCCGTCTGAAACGGAAATCCGTTTCAGACGGCATTTTGCCGATTCGGTTAGTTGCGGACTTCGCCGATTTTTTCTTTGTGTTTCAATACGGCGCGGTCAAGTTTGTCTGTCAGGGTGTCGATGGCGGCATACATGTCCTGACCGTCGGACTCGACGTGCAGGTCTTTACCGGCAAGGTGTACGTCTGCCTCGGCCTTATGGCCGGCTTTTTCCACAGACAGCGTTACAGTTATAGAAATGATGTCCGAAGCGTGGCGGTTGATGCGCTCCAGTTTCTTGGAAACGTGGTTTTTGATGGCTTCGGTAACGTCAAAATTCAGACCGGTGATTTTCAGATTCATGATACAGCTCCTTCGGTGGGTTCTGTCCGTCGGCGACGGAACGGAAAAACGGGTTGTAGCATTGTGTTGAAAAATTATTCTGCGGTTTTGCGTTTGTGTGCTGCCGGAATCTCAAGGGATTCTCTGTATTTGGCAATGGTGCGGCGGGAAACCTCCATGCCGCGGAAAGCCAGCAGGTTGGCGAGTGCCTCGTCAGAATAGGGCTTGCGTTTGTCTTCGCTGCCGACAAGCTGGGAGAGTGCGGCTTTAACGGCGTGTTGGCTGACGGCTTCTTTACCTTCTTCCATTTGAACTGCCTGCGTGAAGAAATAGCGTAGCGCAAACACTCCGCGCGGGCAAGACAAATATTTTTGGTTGGCCGCGCGGGAAACGGTACTTTCTGCCACACCCAATTCGGCGGCGGCATCTTTCATCATCAGGGGGACGAGTCCGATTTCGCCAAAAGTGAAAAAGTCTGCCTGATGTTTAACGATGTATTCGGCAAGGAGGACGACGGTTGCTTTCCTCAATTCGAGCGAATCGATACGTTGTCTGGCTTCGCTGATTTTTTCCTTCCATTCGGGCGAGAGGCCTTCAGACGGCATCAGTTCGCAATATTCGCTGTTCATTTGCAGAGGAGGCAGGGAGTCTTCGTTGAAACTAACCGTCCAGCCGTCTCTACTTTCCTCAACCCAGACATCCGGGCGGATATACGGCGTGGGCGTGGACGAGGCAAAACCGGCGGCGGGAAAGGGATTGAGCGAAGCAATGAGGTCGAGTGCGGCTTCGAGTGTGCCGCTGTCGGTTTGGGGCAGGCGTTTTTTTATTCGCGCGAGGGTTTGGCTGCGGTTGCCGTCAATGCTGTCGAGGGCGTTTCGGACGATATGCAGGGCGGCGGGTTTGGCAGCACATTCGCCCAATCTTTCTATCTGCAGTATCAGCGATTCGGTCAAATCGGCGGCGGCCACGCCTGCTGGGTCGAATTTTTTCAATGCGGTCAGCGCATGTTGCAGCATTGCTTCATCCAACATCCACTCCAAGGGCGTATGGTCGAGGATGTCTTCGATGCTGTCGGTCAGATAACCCTGCTCGTCAAGGAAATCGATAAGGATGTGGACACAGGCGGCTTCTTGGTCGGAAAGCGGGTGTTCGCACACTTGCGCGTGCAGGTATTGCTTGAAATCTTCTTCGCCGGCGATGTTGGACAGCATATCTTCGCCTTCGTCTCCGCCGATTTGGCGCGCGGGCGCGGTGTAATGGCTGAATTCGGCATCCGAAAATTCATCCGTGTCTTTGCGTTCGAGCAGAGGATTGTCCGACAGCCAGTTTTCGACCTCGCGTTCAAGTTCGATACCCGACATCTGCAATACGCGCAAAGATTGTTGCAGCCGCTGGTTGAGCTGCTGGGTCTGTTTGAGCTTTATTCCGAGTAACGTCATGATAATGCGAGAGAATTATTCTTTTGGCCTGTCGGCGGCAGATGATGCCAGGAAACATCATTATAAATGGTTTTATGTAGGGATTTTGATTCGTTTCGATAACAAAAAACAAACGAAAATAGAATATTGATTGCTTATAACAATATTAAATCGATTTCATAGTTTTAATAGCGAAAATCTTGGCGTATAGTTGCCTTCATAGTTTAAATAAAAGGAAAACTAAATGTCTATTCATGAAATCTATTGCAATCAAGAAACCAGTTACGAATACGCTTTCCGCCAAATCGTGCTGTAAGCCGTTTGTCGTATCTTTTGATTAACCAAGGAAAAGGAACACGAGCTATGACTACCTCCAAATGCCCCGTAACCCATCTGACCATGAACAACGGCGCGCCCGTTGCCGACAATCAAAACAGCCTGACCGCCGGTCCGCGCGGCCCTCTGCTGGCGCAGGATTTGTGGCTGAATGAAAAACTCGCCGACTTCGTACGCGAAGTCATCCCCGAACGCCGTATGCACGCCAAAGGTTCGGGCGCGTTCGGTACGTTTACCGTAACGCACGATATCACCAAATACACCCGCGCCAAAATCTTCAGCGAAGTCGGCAAAAAAACCGAAATGTTCGCCCGTTTCACCACCGTGGCAGGCGAACGCGGCGCAGCCGATGCGGAACGCGACATCCGCGGCTTTGCGTTGAAGTTCTATACCGAAGAAGGCAACTGGGATGTGGTCGGCAACAACACGCCTGTGTTCTTCCTGCGCGACCCGCGTAAGTTCCCCGACCTGAACAAAGCCGTCAAACGCGATCCGCGCACCAATATGCGTTCCGCCACAAACAACTGGGACTTCTGGACGCTGCTGCCTGAAGCGTTGCACCAAGTTACCATCGTCATGAGCGACCGCGGTATTCCCGCCAGCTACCGCCATATGCACGGCTTCGGTTCGCATACATACAGCTTCTGGAACGAAGCAGGCGAGCGTTTCTGGGTGAAATTTCATTTCCGCAGCCAACAAGGCATTAAAAACCTGACCAACGAAGAAGCCGCAAAAATCATCGCCGATGACCGTGAAAGCCATCAGCGCGACCTGTACGAAGCCATCGAGCGCGGCGAGTTTCCGAAATGGACGATGTACATCCAAGTGATGCCCGAAGCCGATGCGGAAAAAGTGCCTTATCATCCCTTCGACCTGACCAAAGTTTGGCCGAAAAAAGACTATCCGCTGATTGAAGTGGGCGAATTCGAGTTGAACCGCAATCCCGAAAACTTCTTCGCCGATGTGGAACAATCCGCCTTCGCACCGAGCAACCTCGTTCCCGGTATCGGCGCGAGCCCGGATAAAATGCTGCAAGCCCGTTTGTTCAATTACGCCGACGCGCAACGCTACCGCTTGGGCGTGAACTTCCGCCAAATCCCCGTTAACCGCCCGCGTTGCCCTGTTCACAGCAACCAGCGCGACGGTCAAGGCCGCGCCGACGGCAACTACGGCAGCCTGCCGCACTACGAACCCAACAGCTTCGGTCAATGGCAGCAACAACCCGACTTCGCCGAACCGCCTTTGAAAATCAACGGCGACGCGGCACACTGGGACTACCGCCAAGACGATGACGACTACTTCAGCCAACCGCGCGCCCTGTTCAACCTGATGAACGACGCGCAGAAACAGGCATTGTTCGGCAACACCGCCGCAGCCATGGGCGATGCGCCTAACTTCATCAAATACCGCCATATCCGCAACTGCTACCGTTGCGACCCGGCATACGGCGAAGGCGTGGCCAAAGCCCTTGGACTGACTGTCGAAGATGCCCAAGCCGCCCGCGCGACCGACCCCGCACTGGGTCAGGCCGGTTTGCTGTAAGGGGGCATTATGTGGATGGAAATTGAAGAAATCCTGTCCCGCGCCGTCCGCTACCGGAAATAACCGGGCATAAAAATGCCGTCTGAAACATTGTCCGACCGTTTCAGACGGCATTCCCCCATCCCGCTCCGCCGTTTCAGCGGGCGTTTTTTATTAAACGCAAAATATCCCGTCATTCCTGCCCCACAGCCCACTTTTCCGCCGTCATTCCCGCACCATCCCCACCGGTTCAAATCGGCACGAAAACTTTTCCGCGTCATTCCCGCGAAAGCGGGAATCTAGAACGTAAAATCTAAAGAAACCGTTTTTCCCAATAAGTTTCCGCACCGACAGCTCTGGATTCCCGCCTGCGCGGGAATGACGAATCCATCCGCACGGAAACCAAAATCCCGTCATTCCCACGAAAGTGGGAATCCAGGACGCAGGGCTGAAGAAACCGTTTTTCCCGATAAGTTTCCGCACCGACAGACCTGGATTCCCGCCTGCGCGGGAATGACGAAATTTCTGTTTTTGATTTTTTTGTTTTTGGGGAATGACGGGATTTGAGATTGTGGGCATTTATCGGGAAAACAGCAACCCCTCCTCCGTCATTCCCACGAAAGTGGGAATCCAGGTTCGTTGAGTTTCAGCCATTTCTAATAAATTCTTGCAACTTTGAGTTTCCGGATTCCCGCCTGCGCGGGAATGACGAATCCATCCGCACGGAAACCAAAATCCCGTCATTCCCACGAAAGTGGGAATCTAGAACGCAAAATCTAAAGAAACCGTTTTTCCCGATAAGTTTCCGCACTGACAACTCTAGATTCCCGCCTGCGCGGGAATGACGAATCCATCCGCACGGAAACCTACATCCCGTCATTCCCACGAAAGTGGGAATCCAGAACGTAAAATCTAAAGAGACCGTTTTTCCCGATAAGTTTCTGTGCCGACAACTCTAGATTCCCGCCTGCGCGGGAATGACGAAATTTCAGTTTTGATTTTTTGTTTTTGCGGGAATGACGGGATGCGGGTTTTCGTGCGGCGTTTTTCGCGCTTTGCTGTTTTGCTATAATCCGCCCTTTTTGAGGACGGGTGCGGTATGGGTTTTTATGCTTTGCTCTTGATTGCGCTGGGGATGTCGATGGATGCGTTTGCCGTCGCATTGGCAAAGGGTGCGGCGGTCAGGATGCCCCCGCGCAAAATTGCAGCAACGGCTTTGGTGTTCGGTACGGTCGAAGCACTCACGCCGCTGGCAGGCTGGGTAGGCGGTTTTTATGCCAAGCCGTTTATCAGCGAATGGGACCATTGGGTGGCTTTTGTCCTGTTGGGCGGGCTGGGTCTGAAAATGATGCGCGAAGGGTTGTCCGGCGAGGCGGACGATGTACGCGAAAGCAAACGGGAAAGCTGGTGGTTGACGGTTCTGACTGCTTTTGGAACCAGTATTGATTCCATGATAGTCGGGGTGGGCTTGGCGTTTATGGAGGTAAACATCGCCTTTGCCGCCGCCGTAATCGGTATGGCGACTACGGTGATGGTTACCATCGGGCTGACGGCGGGAAGGGCTTTGGGCGTATTGTTCGGCAGGCGTACGGAATTTGCCGGAGGTTTGGTGTTGATTGCCATCGGTACATGGACGCTCTTGTCGCATTTGGGTTTGATTCAATGATGTCGGAAAATAAAATGTCGTCTGAAGCTTTACCGGTTTCAGACGGCATTTTGTTAAACTTGATTCTTTATCGTTATTATTGTGTAAAGCTATTGAAAATAAAATATTGATTTTCCGCAAATATGGCTAAAGGTGCGATAGGTACACTGAAGAAATAATCGGCAGAACAGGTTTGCCTGCCGGTTTGAACAATAATTTTAACCTACCATAAGGAATACACGATGTCTTTCAAACTCCGTTACCTCGCATCAGTATTGGCATTGTCTTCACTGTTGGCGGCATGCGGCGGTCAGGAAAAGTCTGCGGCAGGTAATGCTTCTCCTACTTCTGAGACCGAAGCGGCTTCCCAAGTACAGGCCTCGGAAGCCGTTCCTTCCGCTTCATCGGCCTCGCCCGAAGACCAAGACCTTTTGAAACGCGCGCAAGGCGTATTCCAACCTCTGCCGACTGTTGAAGAAATGCAGAAAATCCGTCCGTTTACCGGAGAACAGGTCAAACTCGGACACCAACTCTGGTATGAACCGCGCCTTTCCAAAGGCAATACCGTGAGCTGCAACTCTTGCCATAACCTTGCTTCTGCCGGTGTGGACAATATGCCGACCAGTCAGGGGCACAAAGGGCAGTTCGGCGGACGCAACTCGCCTACCGCATTGAATGCCGCGCTGCTGGGCAGCCAGTTTTGGGACGGCCGTGCGGCTGATGTTGAAGAACAGGCGGGCGGGCCTTTGGTGAATCCGGTGGAAATGGCGAATGATTCGCAAGAGGCGGCGGCAGCCAAAATCGCCAAAGTTCCCGAATATCAAGAAATGTTTAAAAAAGCTTTTCCTGAAGACGGCGCGGTTTCGTTTAAAAACATCACTACCGCATTGGGTGCGTTTGAGCGTACCCTGCTGACGCCGACCAAATGGGACGAATACCTCAAAGGCAATGTCAACGCCTTAAGCGAACAGGAACGAAAAGGCGTGCGCGCGTTTATGGACAACGGCTGTATTGCCTGCCACAACGGTGTCAACCTTGGAGGTACGACCTTCCAGAAATTCGGTCTGGTCGAAGGGCCGTATTGGAAATTCATTGAAGACCCGAAACGTGACAAAGGCCGTGCTGACGTAACCAAAAAAACCGAAGACGAATTTTTCTTCCGTGTTCCGGGGTTGCGTAACGTGGCTAAAACTTATCCGTATTTCCACAACGGCAGCGTGTGGGAGTTGGATAAGGCAGTTACCATCATGGGTAAGGCACAATTGGGTAAAGACATTCCGAAAGAAGATGTGGATAACATCGTCGTATTCCTGAATGCACTTTCCGGCAATGTTTCCGAATCAGCGCGCACGATGCCGGAACTGCCCCTGACCGCACCGATGGAATCTAAGCCGGACAACAAATAATCCGGTCGGTACGCAAAAATGCCGTCTGAAACGGGAATCTGTTTCAGACGGCATTTTATATTTCGTCGCGTCAGATACGCAGAATATACCGTAGCAACTGTATTTTTGCCCGACGGGGTGAAAAATACAGTTGCTACGCATCCGCCCTACACCTGAAAAGATTTCAAACGATCTTTTATACCAGATACAAAAATATGCCGTCATTCCCACCGAATCCACACTATCCTAATCGATTCAAATCGATATGGGAACTTATATTCCGTCATTCCCACGAAAGTGGGAATCTAGGACTCAGGGTTAAGGAAACCTACATCCCGTCATTCCCACGAAAGTGGGAATCTAGGACTCAGGGTTAAGGAAACCGTTTTACCCGATAAGTTTCCGTGCCGACCGGTCTGGATTCCCGCCTGCGCGGGAATGACGGGATTTTGGTTTGCTGTTTTTGTGAAAATGGCGAAACCGCGCAAATGCTGATGCCGTCTGAAACACTGTTTGATTGTTTCAGACGGCATTTTTTGTTCACATCGATCAAGCCGCGTTGTCGAAGCCGCTGTGGCGCAAGAGTGCGTCTATGCTCGGTTCTCGTCCGCGGAAGGCTTTGAAGGATTCTGCCGCGCTGCGGGAGCCGCCGACGGCGAGGATTTCTTGCCAGAAGCGTTTGCCTGTGGCGGCGACGTCGTCGCTTTCTTCAAAGGCGGCGTAGGCGTCGGCGCTGAGGACTTCCGCCCATGCGTAGCTGTAATAGCCTGCGGAATAGCCGCCGGCGAAGATGTGGCCGAAGCTCAAGGCGAAGCGGTTGTATTCGGGCGGTTGGATGACGGCGACTTCTTTGCGCACGCTGTCTAAAACCTGTTGCCAGTTTTTCAGACGGCCTTCGTCGTCTTCGCTGTAAATCATCATGTCGAAGAGGGCGAACTCCATTTGGCGGACGAGGAACATACCGCGCTGGAAGTTTTTGGCGGTAAGCATTTTGTCGAAGAGTTCTTTCGGCAGGGGCTTGCCGGTTTCTTCGTGGGCGGACATTTGTGCCAAGACGTCGTATTCCCAGACGAAGTTTTCCATAAACTGGCTGGGCAGCTCGACTGCGTCCCACTCGACGCCGTTGATGCCGGATACGCCCAGTTCGTCGACTTGGGTGAGCAGGTGGTGCAGGCCGTGGCCGGTTTCGTGGAAGAGGGTGAGGATTTCGTCATGGCTCAAACGCGCTTCTCTGCCGCCGACGGGCGGAGTGAAGTTGCAGACGAGGTAGGCGGTGGGCAGTTGCAGCGTGCCGTCTGAAAAACGGCGGCGACCTTTGTAGTCGTTCATCCACGCGCCGCCGCGTTTGCCTTCGCGTGCGTACAAATCCATATAAACGCCGCCTATGGTTTTGCCGTTTTGTTCCAGCTCGAAGTAGCGCACGTCTTTGTGCCAGACGGGAACGGTTTTTTCGGCGAATCCGATGCCGTAGAGTTTTTTGATTTGGGCGAACAGGCCTGCCAGGACTTTGCCGACGGGGAAGTATTTTTTGACTTCGGTTTCGCTGAATGCGTATTTGGCTTCGCGCAGTTTTTCGCTGGCGTAGCTCAAGTCCCACGGCTGCGGGTCGGCGAGGTTCAGGCTTTCGCGGGCGAAGGCTTTGACTTCGGCGAGGTCTTTTTCGGCGTAGGGTTTGGCGCGGCGGGCGAGGTCGTGCAGGAAGTCTAAAACTTGTTCGGGGGTGTCCGCCATTTTGGTTGCCAACGACAGCTCGGCGTAGTTTTTGAAGCCGAGCAGTTTGGCGGTTTGCAGGGCGTTTTCGAGCGTGCGGTCGATGTTGGCGGTGTTGTCGAATTTGCCGTCGTCTGAAAGTTCGCTGGCGCGGGTAACGTAGGCGCGGTAGATTTGTTCGCGCAGTTCGCGGTTGTCGGCGTATTGGATGACGGCGAGGTAGTGCGGAATCTGCAAACCGATTTTGTAGCCTGTTTTGCCTTCGCTTTGCGCGGCGGCGGCAAACATGGCGAGCGCGTCTTCGGGAATGCCGGCAAGCGGTGCGGCATCGTCAAAGTAAATGCCGAACGCGTCGGTCGCGTCTAGGACGTTTTGGGAGAATTTGGCGGAAAGTTGCGCGCCTTCGGTTTGCAGTTTTGCCAGTTCTGCCTGCTGTTCGGGCGGCAGTTCCGCGCCGCTCAATACGAAATCGCGCAGGTCGTGGTTGAGCTTGGTTTTTTGTGCGGGGGAAAGCGTTGCAAATTCGGGGGAGTTTTTGATGGTTTTGAAGCGGTTGTATAGCTCGATGTCTTGTCCGATTTCGGTGAAGAAGACGGTGATTTCGGGCATTAGTTCGTTATAGACAGCGCGCAGTTCGGGCGTATCGACGACGGAGTTGAGATGCGATACCACGCCCCAAATCCTGCCGACGCGTTCGGTAATGCCGGTCAGTTTTTCGACAGTGTTTGCCCAGCCGGTGTGCGTTTGCGCTTTGATGGCGGCGATTTGTTCGCGTGCTTCGGCAATAGCGGTTTGCAGGGCGGGTTTGATGTCTTCGGTTTTGATTTGGTCGAAACGGGGTTCTTCGCCCAAGTGGAGCAATACGTTGTCGTTCATGTCGGGTTCCTTTGTGTGTTGTGCTTCAGACGGCATATCGGCAATATGCCGTCTGAAGCCGGAAATGGTGCCGGATGGGAAAAGTTAAAGTTCTTTATGAGCAGCCTGTTGCGGCCGGGGATTCAACAGGCGGTATTGTACGCGCAAAAATTCATCCATGACGGCCTGTTGGATTTCCAGCCGCTTTGAAACGGGGGAGGCGAAGCGGACGATGATGCGGTATGCCTTGTCGTCGTACGGCACGCGGGTAACGCGCGGTCTGGCGGCGGGCGTGATAAACAGTTTTTCCGCCTGCACGTTTTCCAAATGCCGCTGGATGGCGGGGATGTAGGGCGCGCACAAGGGCTCGAGTACGGCTTTCAGACGGCATACGGCTTCATCCGAATCCAAATGGATGGGAACGGGGATTTCGACCGTATGGATGACATAGTCGCCCAAAATATTGTCGCGGCGCACGGGGTGGCTCAACAACAGGCTGTTGGGGAAGGAAACGGTGGTTCCCGCAAGCTGTCCGACCAAGGGGTTCGGACCGACCTGCATCATCAGCGTGTTCAACAGGTTGATGTCGACCACGCGCCCGCGCAGTCCGTTGATTTCGATATAGTCGCCGACCGAGTATTGCTGGGTGGCAGACCTTAAAATACTGCCCGACAGACACATAATCAGTTCTTTTGTCGCCACGACGACCGCCGCCGCCACCGCAAACATCGACAAAGCCAGCGTTTGAATTTGCGCCGACCAGATAAATGCCAGCGAAAACAGCACCAAAAGCAGCGTTATATTGCGGCTGGCAACCAAAAACCGCCGCTTGCTTTCGATGCCGAAATCCGGATGCCGTCTGAAGTGGATGTTCAACAGAAGGGCGCGCGCCAGCAGCAAAGCCGCGACCGCTGCCACGGATTCGACCGCCTCTGCACGTATCGGGACGGCATCGAGCCAGTTGTCCAGCATATTCCATATTTCCATTTCCGTGCCCCTGTCCGAAAAATATAGGACGTAGATTTTAGTGGCAAAAAAACGCTTTTGCCACTTGGCGGGCAAATCTCGCGCCCATACCGCCCGCAAATGCGCCGCCCTCCCCTTCAGACGGCATCCGGATGCGGATAACGCTGAATCAGGCGGCGAAATCGGCTATAATACACAATTATATACGCCGTCCCGCCCGCTTTTTCCACAAGGTGCGGACTGTTTTGGCGGCATCGCAAAATCTTTTCAAAATCCGGCAAAAAATATGACTGAACAAAAACACGAAGAATACGGTGCCGACAGCATTCAGGTGCTCGAAGGCTTGGAAGCAGTACGCAAACGCCCCGGCATGTACATTGGCGACACGCAGGACGGCAGCGGCCTGCACCACATGGTGTTTGAAGTATTGGACAACGCCATCGACGAAGCACTGGCGGGACATTGCGATAAAATCACCGTAACCATCCATGCCGACAATTCCGTCAGCGTGGCCGACAACGGCCGCGGCATGCCCACCGGCATCCACCCGAAAGAAGGACGCTCCGCCGCCGAAGTCATCATGACCGTGTTGCACGCGGGCGGCAAGTTCGACAACAACAGCTACAAAATCTCCGGCGGCCTGCACGGCGTGGGCGTGTCCGTCGTCAACGCGCTGTCCGACTGGGTCACGCTGACCATCTACCGCGACGGCAAAGAACACTTCGTCCGCTTCGTGCGCGGCGAAACCGAAGAGCCGTTGAAAGTTGTCGGCGATTCCGATAAAAAAGGCACGACCGTGCGCTTCCTCGCCAGTACGGAAACCTTCGGTAACGTCGAATACAGCTTCGACATCCTTGCCAAACGTATCCGAGAACTTTCGTTCCTGAACAACGGCGTGGACATCGAATTGACCGACGAACGCGACGGCAAACACGAAAGCTTCGCCCTTTCCGGCGGCGTGGCTGGGTTCGTGCAATACATGAACCGCAAAAAAACGCCGTTGCACGAAAAAATCTTCTACGCGTTCGGCGAGAAAGACGGCATGAGCGTCGAATGCGCGATGCAGTGGAATGACAGCTATCAGGAAAGCGTGCAGTGCTTCACCAACAATATTCCGCAACGCGACGGCGGTACGCACTTGACTGCGTTGCGCCAAGTGATGACGCGCACCATCAACAGCTACATCGAAGCCAACGAAGTCGCCAAAAAAGCCAAAGTTGAAACCGCCGGCGACGATATGCGCGAAGGTTTGACCTGCGTGTTGTCCGTCAAACTGCCCGACCCCAAATTCTCATCGCAAACCAAAGACAAACTGGTTTCCAGCGAAATCGGCCCCGTCGTCAACGAAGTCATTAACCAAGCCTTAACCGACTTCCTCGAAGAAAACCCGACCGAAGCCAAAATCATCACCAGCAAAATCGTCGATGCCGCGCGCGCGCGCGAAGCAGCCCGCAAAGCCCGTGAAATCACCCGCCGCAAAGGCGTGATGGACGGCTTGGGGCTGCCCGGCAAACTCGCCGACTGCCAAGAAAAAGATCCTGCCTTGTCAGAACTTTATCTGGTCGAGGGCGATTCCGCAGGCGGTTCCGCCATGCAGGGGCGCGACCGCAAATTCCAAGCGATTTTGCCGCTTAAGGGCAAGATTTTGAACGTGGAAAAGGCGCGCTTTGAAAAAATGCTCGCCAGTCAGGAAGTCGCCGCTTTGATTACCGCCTTGGGCGCGGGTATTGGCAAGGAAGAATTCAATGCCGAGAAACTGCGTTACCACCGCATCATTATCATGACCGATGCCGACGTGGACGGCGCGCACATCCGTACCCTGCTCCTGACCTTCTTCTACCGCCAAATGCCCGAACTGGTCGAGCGCGGCTACATCTATATCGCCCAGCCGCCTTTGTATAAAGCGAAATACGGCAAACAGGAACGTTACCTCAAGGACGAGTTGGAAAAAGACCAATGGCTGCTCGGACTCGCCTTGGAAAAAGCCAAAATCGTTTCAGACGGCAAAGTGCTGGAGGGGAAAGATTTGGAAAGCGCCGCCAAGCAGTTCCTGCTGGCAAAAACCGTTATCGGACAGGAAAGCCGCATCATCGATGATTTGGTGCTCAAGGCGATGCTGTATGCCGAACCCGTCGATTTGTCTTCGGCAGATAGCACAGACCGCGCCATTGCCAATCTTTCGGCCTTGTTGGACGAAAAAGAAGTGATTTTGGAACGCGTGGAAGGACACGAAGGCAACCGCTTCATCAAAATCACGCGCAAGCTGCACGGCAATGTGATGACCAGCTATCTCGAATCCAAGTTCCTCAACAGCAAAGCCTATCAGACCATTGTTCAGACTGCCACCGTGCTGAAAGGTTTGGTTGCAGCCGGTTCGACCTTGTTTAAGGGCGAAACCGAATATCCTGTCGGCAGCTTTGAAGAAGCGTTGGACATCCTGTTGCAAAACGTGCAAAAGGGTATGAGCATCCAGCGGTATAAAGGTTTGGGCGAGATGAATCCCGAACAGCTGTGGGAAACGACGATGGATCCGTCCGTGCGCCGCCTTCTGAAGGTACGCATTGAGGACGCCATTGCCGCCGACGAAGTGTTCGTTACCCTGATGGGCGACGAGGTTGAGCCGCGCCGTGCCTTTATCGAGAACAATGCGCTGATTGCCCAAAATATCGATGCATAAGTCAAAATGAAAAAAGGAGACGGGCAGCTTGCCGCGTCTCCTTTTGGTTTGTCAAACGGAAGCCATGCCGTCTGAAAAAACCGTCGGAGTAAAATATGATCAGTATTTTTGATATTTTTAAAATCGGTATCGGTCCTTCCAGTTCGCATACGGTCGGCCCGATGAAGGCCGCCGCTGCCTTTGCCGCAGGCTTGGACGCGCAAATCGCCCGCATCGCCATCGACATTTACGGCTCGCTTGCACTGACAGGGCGAGGGCACGGTACGTTTGACGCGCTGATGCTCGGTTTGGAAGGCAGCCTGCCGCACGATATTCCGCTTGCCGACATTCCCGACCGCCTCGAGCGTATCCGCTCCCGGCATATCCTGCTACTTAACGGAAATGAAATTGTGTTCGACCCTCGGAGCGATTTGCATATACGCGGCGACCAAGTGCTACCCAAACATCCGAACGGCCTGCGTTTCACCGCCTATGCTTCAGACGGGGCAGTCTTGAAGGAGCAGGTTTATTATTCGGTCGGCGGCGGCTTTGTCGTTACCGAAGAAGATTTCGAGCGGCAGTCGGAAACGGAAAAAGCCGTTCCCTATCCCTATACCAGTTGCACCGAGCTGCTTGCCCAATGCCGTCTGAACCAGCTGGATATTTCCGAAGCCGTGTTGGCAAACGAAGCCGCGCTTGCCGGATGCAGCGAAGCCGAAATCCGCCGCCGTGTTGCCGGTGTTGCCGAGGTTATGGAAGGCTGCATCAAGCGCGGTTTGGCGGCAGACGGCGAACTGCCCGGCGGATTGAACGTTCGCCGCCGCGCCCCGCAGCTTGCCGCCAAGCTTAAAGTCCTGCGCGAAACCGAAATCGTCAACACCCAGCTTTGGCCGATGGTATACGCCATGGCGGTCAACGAAGAAAACGCCGCCGGCGGACGCGTCGTGACCGCGCCGACCAACGGCGCGGCAGGCATCATTCCCGCAGTATTGCACTATTTCCGCAAGTTCAATCCACACGCCACTCAGGAGCGTGTCGAGAATTTCCTGCTCACCGCAGGTGCCATCGGCATTCTCTACAAAACCAACGCCTCCATTTCCGGCGCGGATGTCGGTTGTCAGGGAGAAGTCGGCGTAGCGTGTTCGATGGCGGCGGGCGCATACGCCGAAGTTATCGGCGGTACGCCCAAACAAGTGGAAAATGCCGCCGAAATGGCGATGGAACATCATCTGGGTCTGACTTGCGACCCCGTCGGCGGACTGGTGCAAATCCCCTGCATCGAACGCAACGGCATAGCCGCCGAAAAAGCCCTCAAACTCGGCACGCTCGCGCTCTTGGAAGACGGCACGGACAAGAAAGTCTCGCTCGACGAAGTCATCCAAACCATGTTACAGACCGGTCGGGATATGAAGGCAACCTATAAAGAAACCTCGCTCGCCGGACTCGCCGCCACACTCCAGAAAAAAGCTATCCCCGTATCCGTGCGCGTGGTCGAGTGCTGAGGATAGACAGAAACGGAAATGCCGTCTGAAAACAGTTTTTCAGACGGCATTTTGTTTTTCAAATCCTGATAACTTGCCGGTCGATTTGCGCATCCGGAAAATGAGACAGCCAAGAGACATCGTCATCAGAACCCTTATTCAGGACAGAAATGTATCCGTTGGACTGAAGCTGTTTGATTGAGCGAGTCATAATCGAGACAGCTTCTTTCAGTGCCGATTCGGGATCGTCTTCATACACACAGCCGCTTTCATATAGGAAATTTGCCACATCGTCGAATGAACCCACTTTGTTTTTCCTGAAATACCGTTTCGTATATTCCGGAATGGCGGCAAGGCGTTCTTCCAGTGCAGGGCGTTCTTCCTGTGTTTTCGGTTTTTGTTCGCGGTCTGTTGAAGCATTGGGTGAGAAAGCCCAGCCGAGAAACATCAGAACGCCAAAGATTCCGACAATCCAGCCCCAAGACAGCCTCATCACATCGACAAATAGGTAATCCAATATTGAGAACAGTACGATGCAGATAAGCCCGAGAACAAGAAAAGGCCATATCTTTTTCAGTATGCCGATAATCAGGCAAAGTAGAAAGAAACCAAATATCAGTTCCAATTTTCAATCCTTTTTATGCTGTTCAAACGTCAGCAGTCCATTATTTCTGTGCTACAGGCTTTTCGACGGCAAACTTCATCTCGGTTTGTGCTTCCAATTCGCCGACAGCCTCGTCGTTCAGATAGATTTCCATGTCCATCACAGGGCTTTGCGTTTGTTTGCGTACCCATGAACCTTGGGTGTCTTTGTAATACAGGTCTGCCTGAAGCTGCATTTGGCGGTTGCCGACCACGCGCAGGAATGCATTGCCTGCCTGATAATTCAGGTTTTCGGTTTTCTCGGTTTTTAAAATAGTGTTGTCCAAAGTTGTGGAATGTGTAGCGAGAAAGTCGGCTAAAGACAGGCGTTGCGGCGCATATTCATTTTCTAAAGATTCTAGGAACTGACCGGCGACTTTGCGTCCTAATTCTTTGAGATCGCCCAATAAATCGGTATGTTGGGAGTTTTGTCTGTTTGGGTTTTGCATATCGGTTTCCTCGATTTCAGGTAAATTAGATGTTTTCCAAATGCAGCTCTTCGGCAACTTCATCGGTGATGTCCACCTCTCTGCCGCTGGAACGGTTTATTTTGGCAAGAATATCTGCGGGTATGTCTTTTTCTGAAATCTCACGGGTAATAACGGTTTCCTGCCATTGCCCGGTTTCCTTGCGCGAATAGAATTTCTGTATGGCAACATTTTTTGCAGCATACAAAGCACGGGCAACGCTGCCGGTTTGTAGGAAGGTTTTGAAACCGGCGATGGCGGATGGGATGACAATTTCCCGAATCTTCCTAATCGATTTGTTGACGAAATCTTTTATTTCATTCCAAAAAACACCGACGACGACTGCGCCGGCGAATAAAGCGGCACCAATCCAAATAAGTGGAATCATGATAGTTCTTCCTTGTTGAGTTTCTGTTTGACAAAGTTTTCGGAAACCTCATGGGTTTCGGTTTTGAGGATTCTTCCTGAGGAAACGTCGAATTTCTTGCCGGCATTGGCTTCCTTACCTTTGCGGATATTTTCGATTTTTTCCATCAGATTGTGATGGGTCACTTCATGTGCGCCTTCGTTTTTGGCGGCAAAGGCGGCAAGCAGGATGCTGTTGGCAATGTCCGAACCGCTTAATGTATCGGATTGTTTGGCGGCTTCAGGCAGATTGATGGAATGCGGGAGCTGCTCGGGAATATATTTTTCAAACAGCCGCAAACGTGTCGCTTCATCAGGTAAACCGAATTCGATGTGCATCAGGATGCGGCGCATAAAGGCAGGGTCGTAGTTGCTGATGAAGTTGGTCGCAAAGAGGATGGTATCGTTGTAGTCGTTCATCAGGGTCAGCATGACGGAACGGGTTTGATTGACGCTGGTGTCGGTCGCACTGGTCATATTGGTGACGCGGCGGCTCAAAATGGCATCTGCTTCGTCGAAAAACAAAATGGCGTTGTTGGCTTTGGCAAACTCAAACGCTGCTTGGATGTTTTTCGGTGTTTCACCGACATATTTTGACTCGATGTCACCATAATTGACCAAAACCAGCGGGCGGTTGAGACGGTTGGCAATGGCGTGTGCCGCCATGGTTTTACCTGTGCCAGGTTCGCCGTAGAGGTTGATAATCATCTTATTGTCGTATTTGTGGGTGTGTTTGAAACCCCATTGTTCAAATACGGCAGTCTGGTGTTCGCGCAGGCTGATGGCGCGGTTTAGCTCGTTGAGCGTATGGGTGGGTAGTATCAGGTCGGAAAGACTGTAAACCGGGCGACTAAAATCAAAAGTAATAGTACTTTTTTTGGGCGGCGTACCTTCTGATTTCGATGTATTGGGAACGATAGGCATCGTGAAAACCTGTTGAAAATGGGACGGCAGCCATTCTATTTTTTTTTTCAATGGGTTATTTTGTTTTTAATGGAAGTGTATGTATATAAAAGAAATTGACTATTTTTTAAAAGGCAAAACAAACGGAAAAATGCCGTCTGAAAACAGTTTTTCAGACGGCATTTCATTTATTTCTTGTGGGTTTACCGCTTCAACGCCAGCGTCAATACACCTGCCGTTACCAGTCCCAAGCCTATCCATTCCTGCGTACTGGGGCGTTCGTCGAGGAAGACTACTGCCATCAGGGCGACCAGAACCAGGCTGAATTTATCGACGGGTGCGACTTGCGAGGCGTTACCCAGTTGCAGGGCTTTAAAATAGGCGAGCCAGGATGCGCCGGTGGCGAGCCCGGATAAAATCAGAAATGTCCAGTTGCGCCCCGTAAAGCCGTTCACACCCTGCCATTTGCCGGTGTAGGTTAAAAACAATAACAAAGCGGCGAGGATGACCAAGGTGCGGATAAAGGTGGCGAAATCCGAATCTATACCCTGTAAACCCATTTTGGCGAAAATGGCGGTCAATGAGGCGAAGCCTGCCGATGCCAATGCCCAAAACAGCCATGCGTTGCTGCTCATGTTTTATTCCCTTATTTCAAATTGTTGACAATATGAATCCGCTTGTTGATGAAATATCAAAATTTTCACTGCGGTTTGTCTTTGGAAAACGTTATAATAGAACGAATATTCTTTTTCTTCCAGTCGTCTTTAGTGTATTGTTTCAGACGGCCTTTCCCTCTCTCAATAAAGGAAAATCATGAGCTTCAAAACCGATGCTGAAATTGCCCAGTCTTCCACCATGCGCCCGATTGGTGAAATTGCCGCCAAGCTGGGTTTGAACGTTGACAACATCGAGCCCTATGGTCATTACAAAGCCAAAATCAATCCTGTTGAGGCATTCAAGTTGCCGCAAAAACAAGGCCGTCTGATTTTGGTTACCGCCATTAATCCGACTCCTGCGGGTGAGGGTAAAACCACTGTAACCATAGGTTTAGCGGATGCATTGCGCCATATCGGCAAAGACTCGGTTATCGCCCTGCGCGAGCCTTCTTTGGGGCCTGTGTTTGGTGTTAAAGGCGGCGCGGCAGGCGGCGGCTATGCCCAAGTTCTGCCGATGGAAGACATCAACCTGCACTTCACCGGCGACTTCCACGCCATCGGCGCGGCGAATAACTTGCTCGCCGCCATGCTCGACAACCATATCTACCAAGGCAACGAGTTGAACATCGACCCCAAACGTGTGCTGTGGCGGCGCGTGGTCGATATGAACGACCGCCAGTTGCGCAACATCATCGACGGCATGGGCAAACCTGTTGACGGCGTGATGCGTCCTGACGGTTTTGATATTACCGTTGCCTCCGAAGTGATGGCGGTATTCTGTCTTGCTAAAGACATCAGCGATTTGAAAGAGCGTTTGGGCAACATCCTTGTCGCCTATGCCAAAGACGGCAGCCCTGTTTACGCCAAAGATTTGAAAGCGAATGGCGCGATGGCGGCATTGCTCAAAGATGCGATTAAGCCTAACTTGGTACAAACCATCGAAGGCACTCCGGCATTTGTACACGGCGGCCCGTTCGCCAACATCGCCCACGGCTGTAACTCCGTTACCGCCACCCGTTTGGCGAAACACCTTGCCGATTATGCCGTAACCGAAGCAGGCTTCGGTGCGGATTTGGGCGCGGAAAAATTCTGCGACATCAAATGCCGTCTGGCGGATTTGAAACCTGATGCGGCTGTTGTCGTCGCCACCGTCCGCGCTTTGAAATATAACGGCGGCGTGGAGCGTGCCAACCTCGGCGAAGAAAACCTCGAAGCCTTGGCAAAAGGCCTGCCTAATCTCTTGAAACACATTTCCAACCTGAAAAACGTATTCGGACTGCCTGTGGTGGTTGCCATCAACCGCTTCGTGTCCGACTCCGATGCCGAGTTGGCCATGATTGAAAAAGCCTGCGCGGAACACGGTGTCGAAGTTTCCCTGACCGAAGTCTGGGGCAAAGGCGGCGCGGGTGGTGCAGACTTGGCTCACAAAGTCGTCAACGCCATCGAAAACCAACCGAACAACTTCAATTTTTCCTACGATGTTGAGCTGAGCATTAAAGACAAAATCCGTGCGATTGCCCAAAAAGTGTACGGCGCGGAAGATGTTGATTTCAGCGCTGAAGCTTCTGCCGAAATCGCTTCACTGGAAAAACTGGGCTTGGACAAAATGCCGGTTTGTATGGCGAAAACCCAATATTCATTGAGCGACAACGCCAAACTCTTGGGCTGCCCTGAGGGCTTCCGCATTACCGTGCGCGGCATCACCGTATCCGCCGGCGCAGGCTTCATCGTCGCACTGTGCGGCAATATGATGAAGATGCCGGGCCTGCCGAAAGTTCCGGCCGCCGAGAAAATCGATGTGGATGCAGAAGGCGTGATTCACGGCTTGTTCTGAGTGGTTTTCTGAAACCGGATGCCGTCTGAACGCTGTTTCAGACGGCATTTTTGCAGGATGCTGGAGGCAATATGTTATAATTCTCCGTTAAATTTCTCTATTTTCAGGAAAAAACATGAGTTTGAAATGCGGCATCGTCGGTTTGCCCAACGTCGGCAAATCCACCCTCTTTAACGCGCTGACCCAATCGGGCATCGAAGCGGCAAACTATCCTTTCTGTACCATCGAACCCAACGTTGGCATCGTCGAAGTGCCCGACCCGCGCATGGCGGAGCTGGCGAAAATCGTCAATCCGCAAAAAATGCAGCCCGCCATCGTCGAGTTTGTCGACATTGCCGGTTTGGTTGCAGGCGCGAGCAAAGGCGAAGGTCTGGGCAACCAGTTCCTCGCCAACATCCGCGAGACTGATGCGATTGTTAACGTCGTACGCTGCTTTGACGACGACAACATCGTCCACGTTTCCGGCAAAGTCGATCCGATTGCCGACATCGAAACCATCGGCACAGAGTTGGCCCTTGCCGACTTGGCAAGTGTGGAAAAAGCCATCGTCCGCGAAGAAAAACGCGCCCGTTCCGGCGACAAAGACGCGCAAAAACTGGTCGATCTGTGCAAAAAACTGCTGCCGCATCTGGACGAAGGCAAACCCGTACGCTCCTTCGGTTTGGACGCAGAAGAACTTGCCATGCTCAAACCGCTGTTCCTGCTGACTGCCAAACCGGCGATGTACGTCGGCAACGTTTCCGAAGACGGTTTTGAAAACAACCCGCACCTCGACCGCCTGAAAGAATTGGCTGAAAAAGAAAACGCGCCCGTCGTCGCCGTTTGCGCCGCGATGGAGAGCGAAATCGCCGAATTGGAAGACGACGAAAAAGCCGAGTTCCTCGCCGAAATGGGCTTGGAAGAACCCGGCTTGAACCGCCTGATTCGCGCGGGCTACGACCTCTTGGGCCTGCAAACCTACTTCACCGCCGGCGTGAAAGAAGTCCGCGCTTGGACCATCCACAAAGGCGACACAGCCCCGCAAGCCGCCGGCGTGATTCATACGGATTTTGAACGCGGCTTCATCCGCGCACAAGTTATCTCCTACGAAGACTTCATCGCTTTAGGCGGCGAAGCCAAAGCCAAAGAAGCCGGCAAAATGCGTGTAGAAGGCAAAGAATACGTCGTGCAAGACGGCGATGTGATGCACTTCCTGTTTAACGTGTAACTTGATTTCATAGAGAGAAGAGCCATGAAAGTTTTTATTAGTTGGTCTGGTGATTTGAGCAAAGAATTAGCAGAGGCAATGAGAGATTGGTTGCCATCAGTAATTCAAAGTATTCGTCCATTTTTTACCCCTAACGACATTGAGAAGGGCGCGCGTTGGAGCAAAGATATATCACAACAATTAGAGGAATCTCAAGTGGGGATTTTTTGTCTCACAAAATCTAATTTATTAAAACCATGGATTATGTTTGAAGCGGGTGCTTTATCTAAAAGAATTGATGTGTCGCGAGTTTGTCCAATCCTATTTGATGTGGAAAATACAGATTTAGAGGGGCCTTTGGTTCAATTTCAAACGGTACGTTTTACTAAGGATGAAATTTACAAATTAATTTGCACATTGAATAAGGCTTTAAAGGATTCGCAGTTAGACGATAAAGTTATAGAGAATGTTTTTGAAAAATGGTGGCCTGATTTAAATGATAAGGTTAATTCGATACTACATAAATATCAAAAATCAAAGCATAATGATTCTGAAAGCTCCCCTCGATCAGACAGAGAAATCCTTGAAGAGATTTTAGAGTTAAGTCGATTAAAATCTAGTCGGTTAGTTGGATCAGATACTGGGGGAATTAACCCCTTAGCAGTAGAGCAATTAATTGCTAGTTTAGATAATATTAAAAATTTATTGGCTACTTTACATTTAGATTCTTCTGAACGTGAATTTCTTGAATCTAATTTTCAGGATTTGGAGAAACCTATTGGACACATCATACGAAATACAAGAAGAAGCTTACGTCCGGAAAGTTCATCAATGTCAGACTTAATAAAACAACTTAGCCATCTAACACAACCTTTTGACAATCTCAATTTATTATAATTATGACCTCCATCATTCAAGACCTCCAATCACGCGGCCTGATCGCGCAAACCACCGATGCCGCCGCGCTCGATGCGCTGCTCAACGGAGAAAAAATCGCCCTCTACTGCGGTTTCGACCCGACCGCCGACAGCCTGCATATCGGACACCTGCTGCCCGTATTGGCATTGCGCCGCTTCCAACAGGCGGGGCATACGCCGATTGCCTTAGTAGGCGGCGCGACCGGTATGATCGGCGATCCCAGCTTCAAAGCTGTGGAGCGCAGCTTGAATTCCGCCGAAACCGTTGCCGGCTGGGTAGAAAGCATCCGCAACCAACTGACCCCTTTCTTAAGCTTTGAAGGCGAAAATGCCGCCATTATGGCGAACAACGCCGACTGGTTCGGCAAAATGAACTGCCTCGACTTCCTGCGCGACATCGGCAAACATTTCTCCGTCAACGCCATGCTGAACAAAGAATCCGTCAAACAGCGCATCGACCGCGACGGCGCAGGCATTTCCTTCACCGAGTTCGCCTATTCCCTGCTGCAAGGCTACGACTTCGCCGAGTTGAACAAACGCCACGGCGCGGTTTTGGAAATCGGCGGCTCCGACCAATGGGGTAACATCACTGCCGGTATCGACCTGACCCGCCGCCTGAATCAAAAACAAGTGTTCGGACTGACCCTACCTTTGGTTACCAAATCAGACGGCACCAAATTCGGTAAAACCGAAGGCGGCGCGGTATGGCTGAACGCGAAAAAAACCTCGCCCTATCAGTTCTACCAATTCTGGCTGAAAGTCGCCGATGCCGATGTGTATAAATTCCTGAAATACTTTACCTTCCTGTCCATCGAAGAAATCGATGCCGTTGAAGCGAAAGACAAGGCAAGCGGCAGCAAGCCCGAAGCACAACGCATCCTCGCCGAAGAAATGACCCGCCTGATTCACGGTGAAGCCGCCCTGCAAGCCGCACAGCGCATTTCCGAAAGCCTGTTTGCCGAAGACCAAAGCCGGCTCACCGAAAGCGACTTCGAGCAGATCGCCCTCGACGGACTGCCCGCATTTGAAGTTTCAGACGGCATCAACGCCGTCGAAGCCTTGGTCAAAACCGGCTTGGCATCCTCCAACAAAGAAGCGCGCGGCTTTGTCAACGCCAAAGCGGTATTGCTCAACGGCAAACCTGCCGAAGCCAACAATCCGAACCATGCCGCCGAACGCCCCGATGATGCCTATCTGTTGACCGACGAACACAAACGTTTCGGCAAATACACCATCCTTCGGCGCGGCAAACGCAACCACGCGCTTTTGGTTTGGAAATAAGAAGCATGCCGAAAAATGCCGTCTGAATGGTCAGGCGGCACTTTTATGGTCTAATCATGCTTGCGGGTGTCGGATGTTTGTTGTTGTGTCTTTAAAAAGCAACAAACTTTAGTTCAATCGGCAGAAAAAGCAATGTTAAATTTGTTTGATGGGATGGAATGAAGGTATAGTTTAAGTGAAGAAATCGGCATTTACTTTGCCGATAAAACGATAACTAGGCAAATCTGAAGAATTTGCCACATAACGGAAGGACATTAAATGAAAAAATCACTGATTGCACTGACACTGGCAGCCCTGCCTGTTGCAGCAATGGCTGACGTTACCCTGTACGGTACAGTTAAAGCGGGTGTAGAAGTTTCCCGTACCAAATACACCTATGCCGACGGCGAAGATCAGCCTGTTACTACTGAAAAAGACCGCGTAGCTACCGAGATTGCCGATTTCGGTTCCCGTATCGGTTTCAAAGGTCACGAGCATTTGGGCAACAACCTGAACGCCATTTGGCAGATTGAGCAAAAAGCTTCTATCGCAGGTACTGACAAAGGTTGGGGCAACCGTCAATCTTTCATCGGCTTGGAAGGCAGCTTCGGTAAAATCCGCGCCGGTAAATTGAATACCGTCCTGAAAGACAGCGGCGACAACGTCAACGCATGGGAATCCGGCAGCGCAAATGCCGACGTGTTGCAACTGGGTACGATCGGTCGGGTGGAAGAGCGTCAAGTTTCCGTACGCTACGATTCCCCTGTATTTGCCGGTTTCAGCGGCAGCGTGCAATACGTTCCCCGCGACAATGCCGATCCTCAAGATAAAGGCAAACATGAACAGCCCAGCCTTGATTCTTACCACTTCGGTGTGAACTATGAAAACGCAGGCTTCTTCGGCCAATATGCCGGCGAATATGCCAAAAATAAAATCGTTACCAATGATATTCAAAACCTGATCGACATGAATGATGACGATTATGTAACAGGTAAAGATTATCAGGTACACCGCCTGACTGCAGGTTACAATGCCAACAACCTGTATGTTGCCGTTACCGGTCAGTATCAAAGCTTTAGAATTCATGAAGCATATGATGCTACTAGCAAAACCAGCTACACTTACGATGACGGAAAAGCTTCACAAACCGAAGTTGCCGCTACTGCCGCATACCGTTTGGGCAACGTAACACCGCGTATTTCTTATGCACACGGCTTCAAAGGCAAAGTGGAAGGTGAGAAACAAAACTACAGCGGATACGATCAAGTGATCGTCGGTGCGGATTACGACTTCTCCAAACGCACTTCCGCTCTGGTTTCTGCAGGTTGGCTGCAAACCGGTAAAGGCGAAAGCAAAGCCGTTACCACTGCCGGTATGTTCGGCCTGCGCCACAAATTCTAATCTGAAAAGATTGGGTTGAACCCGGGAGCCTGTCTGATGACAGGCTCTTTTTTATATACGGAAACGGAGGGAGGTTATTTCAGGTTGATTCTGCTATACAATGCCGTCTGAAAAAATCACAAGAATCCCGATATTTATGAGTATCCCCGACACACAACGCTGGGCACTGACCCTATCCTACGACGGCAGCCGCTTTTACGGTTGGCAGAAGCAGGCTGGCGGCGTACCGACCGTTCAGACGGCATTGGAAACCGCACTCGCCCAAATCGCAGGAGAATCTGTCGCCACCACCGTTGCCGGCAGAACCGATACCAGCGTTCATGCGACTGCCCAAGTCGTTCATTTTGATACTGCCGCCGTCCGTCCGGTTCAGGCATGGATACGCGGCGTGAACGCCAACCTGCCCGAAGGCATTGCCGTTTTGCACGCCCAACAGGTCGCCCCCGAATTTCACGCCCGCTTCGACGCATACGGACGGCACTACCGCTATCTGCTTGAATCTTCCCCCGTCCGTTCGCCGCTGCTCAAAAACAGGGCAGGCTGGACACATCTCAAACTCGACATCGGGCCGATGCGGCAGGCTGCCGCCTATTTGATCGGCGAACAAGACTTCTCCAGCTTCCGCGCCGCCGAGTGTCAGGCAAAATCCCCCGTCAAAACCATCTACCGCGCCGATCTTACCCAAAGCGCAGGACTCGTCCGCCTCGATTTGCACGGCAACGCCTTTTTGCACCATATGGTACGCAACATCATGGGCGCGCTCGTTTATGTCGGCAGCGGCAGACTCAGCGTCGAAGGCTTCGCCACACTGATTCAAGAACGCAGCCGCCTCAAAGCCCCGCCGACCTTCATGCCCGACGGGCTTTACCTGACCGGCGTCGACTATCCCGAGGCATACGGCATCATCCGCCCCCAAATCCCCGAATGGCTTTAAAACATTCTTGTCGCGGAGATTTTGAAATCGGACAAACTGTCAGGCAATCTTTTTCAATGTTGACACTATCTCATCAAGGTAATAACATTGTTATTACATAAACTGGTAAATATGGTACGTATATGATTCTCAACATACGCAAAATGGGAAACTCGCAAGGAGTGATTCTGCCCAAATCATTATTGGGTCAAATAGGGGCGGTGGACAGCTTGGCTGTTACAGTTGAAAAGGGCAATATTATTTTAAGCTGTCCTACCGTTCGCAGGGGATGGGCAGAAGCTGCCGCAATGCTTGTCGAAACCGAGCAGGAGCATTTTTTTTCCGAAATTGAAAACGAAGCGGATAAAGAATGGATATGGTAGTACGCGGCGGAATCTATCTGGTCTCCTTAGCCCCGACCGTAGGAAGCGAAATCAAAAAGACACGTCCTTGTGTCGTAGTATCTCCTCCTGAAATACACAACTATCTCAAGACTGTGCTGATTGTTCCTATGACGAGCGGAAGCCGTCCTGCCCCGTTCCGCGTCAATGTCCGCTTTCAGGATAAAGACGGTTTGCTTTTGCCCGAACAGATTAGGGCTGTGGATAAAGCCAGATTGGTCAAACATCTTGGAAATTTAGACAACAGTACGGCTGAAAAACTGTTTGCAGTATTGCAGGAAATGTTTGCCTGATTGAATAGTCTGAATTGATTGTGTTCATTATCCTGCCGCAGAGTCGGGTTTTACACTCGCCCGCAATCTTTTCCTCCTTTCAGACGGCATTCAAAACAGAAAACCTTGCTGCCGCCATTTTTACCGGCAGGAGTCTGAACCTGTCGGTTCAGACGGCATTTTATTGTAGGGGCGGATTTCACATCCGCCCGTTCCGAAAGAAACCGTGTGTGCGTTTTTTGCTGTCTTTATATAGTGGATTAACAAAAATCAGGACAAGGCGACGAAGCCGCAGACAGTACAAATAGTACGGAACCGATTCACTTGGTGCTTGAGCACCTTAGAGAATCGTTCTCTTTGAGCTAAGGCGAGGCAACGCCGTACTGGTTTTTGTTAATCCACTATAACCCCCGGTTTGCAATGCCCTCCAATGCCTTCCCGAGTAAGTGTTGTAAAAATGCAAATCTTAAAAATTTTAAATAACCATATGTTATAAAACAAAAAATACCTATAATATCTCTATCCGTCCTTCAAAATGCACATCGGATTCCACACAAAAACAGGCAGAAGTTTGTTTTTTCAGACAGGAACATTTATAGTTTCAGATATGGAATCGCCGACATCGGCGGTAGGTGTAAAGCCTAAGCGGATTGGAAAGTTAGGTCTGCTTAAATTTCTTAACTACGAAAAGGAATACAGCAATGAAAAAATCACTGATTGCCCTGACACTGGCTGCCCTGCCTGTTGCAGCAATGGCTGATGTTACCCTGTACGGTACAGTTAAAGCGGGTGTAGAAGTTTCCCGTGTAAAAGGTACTTTTGATGCCAAAACTACTAAATCTAAAACTGCTACCGAGATTGCAGATTTCGGTTCTAAAATCGGTTTCAAAGGCCACGAGCATCTGGGCAACAACCTGAACGCCATTTGGCAGATTGAGCAAAATGCTTCTATCGCCGGTACCGACTCCAAATGGGGCAACCGCGAATCCTTCATCGGTTTGGAAGGCGACTTCGGTAAAATCCGTGCCGGTAATCTGAACACCGTATTGAAAGACAGCGGTGACAATGTCAACGCATGGGAATCTAGCTCTGCTAACGAGAAAGTATTGCAGTTGGGTTTCTTTGGTGATAAAGAAAGTCGCCAAATTTCCGTACGTTATGATTCTCCTGTGTTCGCAGGCTTCAGTGGCAGCGTGCAATATGTTCCACGCGACAATGTGAATCCTACTGACAAATATAAACACGCAGTTAAGAGCGGTGAGTCTTACCACGCTGGTCTGAACTATGAAAATGCCGGTTTCTTCGGTCAATATGCCGGTTCTTTTGCTAAAAATACTTTGAATGAAGGTAAAACAGCAGTTGAGGGGAAAGACAACCAAGTACACCGTCTTGTTGCCGGTTACGATGCCAACAACTTGTATGTTTCCGTCGCCGGTCAGGTTGAAGTATTTAAAAATGCTGTTAACGGTAAGAAAAATGAGCAAACTGAAGTTGCAGCAACCGGTGCTTACCGTTTTGGTAACGTAACTCCTCGCGTTTCTTATGCGCACGGCTTCAAAGCTAAAGTTGATGGTGAGAAAGATGCAAGAACTCAATACGACCAAGTAATTGTTGGTGCGGATTACGATTTCTCCAAACGTACTTCTGCTTTGATCTCTGCCGGTTGGTTGAAAGTAGGCAAAGGTGATACTAAAGTAGAACAAACTGCCAGCATGGTTGGCTTGCGTCACAAATTCTAATCTGAAAAGATTGGTATCAACAAAAAGCCTGTCGAAAGACAGGCTTTTTTCTGTTTTCTGTTTTTAGTCTTTTTTATCAAATGCAAAAATATGCCGTCATTCCCGCGCAGGCAGGAATCCGAACACATCCGCACGGAAACCTGCACCACGTCATTCCTACGAACCTACATCCCGTCATTCCCACGAGAGTGGGCATTTATCGGGAAAGCAGAAACTTCTCCGCCGTCATTCCTACGAACCTACATCCTGTCATTCCCACGAAAGTGGGAATCTAGAACGTAAAATCTCAAGAAACCGTTTTACCCGATAAGTTTCCGCACCGACAGACCTAGATTCCCTCCTGCGCTGGAATGACGAATCCATCCGCACAGAAACCTGCACCGCGTCATTCCTACGAACCTACATCCCGTCATTCCCACGAAAGTGGGAATCTAGGACGCAGGGTTGGAGAAACCGTTATACCCGATAAGTTTCTGCTCCGACAGGTCTGGATTCCCGCCTGCGCGGGAATGACGGTTCGGGTATTTCTGACGGTTCGGGTATTTCCATAGTTTCGCTGGGCGGACGTGGGAAAATGCGTAACGGGCATAGTGGGCGCGGAGCGGGCGGTTTTACGCCACGGATTTCC